>CAMNQH010000011.1 GCA_946549035.1 uncultured Lachnospiraceae bacterium
GGTATGGGTACATAGCGGGGGTATCCTTGATACTGGGATGTCTTACCATACTCTGCCTGGGGTGTCTGAACGCGGTTGGAGAGATTGATCAAGAGCCGGAACTATGGGGATTTATCAAAACAGACGTGTACGTTACATCCCTAGAAGATACGCCGGTAAGCAGCATAATAGAAGAATTAAAGCACAGCCCTTATGTTCTTTATACGTATGGGGTGAATAAGGTGACCGCCCAGTATCGGCCTGAGGATAAAACTGCCTGGCAAAACATCCCCATGGAGGTGTATGAGCTGCCATGGAATGAGAAAATCAAAGACAGATCCCTCTATGGCAGACGCCCGGTTCGAGAAAACGAGGTAGGAGTCGGGCTTGCCCTGTCCCAAAAATATGGTCTAAAGGTGGGAGGGCAGATAGAGATTATGATAAACGGGAAAAAGGCCCAATATGAAATCACTGGAATTTTCCAGACCCTTTCAAACTATGGAATGATTATCCGAACAGTTACAAAAAATCTGGATCAATTCGTCAAAACCGAAGGCGCTTATGGAGATTACATGTTGGTGCTTGCTCCAGGCGTAGATAAATGGGAATATGCAAAAGAACTGGCAGAAAAATACCAGGGGAGGTTTTCCTTTATTGCATCAAAATCAAACGGTGAGAGTATTACGGGCGTTCTGGCTCCGGCCATTGGAACGATTATCACGGTATTGTTTGTCGTTGCCGTTTTAATTACTATAAATCTTACGTTTTTATTGATTCGTCATGAGCGAAAGACGATTGGCTTATTAAAGGCCGTAGGGATGACCACCTGGCAGATCGTGAAAATGTATTCCTGGAGAAACGGCCTGTCTGCCCTGCTGGGAAACAGCCTGGGGCTGCTATTGGGAATCTTTGTGGTTCCCAAACTGCTAACCCCGTCTGCCAGGCTGCTTGGGCTTTCTGAATTCCCCTTTGGGAATTCACTGCCGGAAACGGCGGTTGCTTTCCTCTTACTGCCCATTTGCATGGTTTTAGGTACTTGTGCAGTCGTAAAAACCATCGGCAGAGTATCCGTAAAGCAGCTGGTAAGCGAGTAGTTCCAAAAAAGTGATCCTTATCCTGGCGGTAAAAAGAAAAATACCGCCAGGCAGACGCTTTTTCGGATACAAGCCCTTACGACCCGCTGGATGTATAGCATTTTACCCCAAACCGCCACAAGAGATAGCAAGGCGCTAAAAACAATACGGACAAAAGAGGCAAAAACACATAAAAGACGCCGTTTCTTTTATCTAAAAGATATAGCAGAGGGTAGTATTGTACCAAAGCATAAGGAATAACAAAGGTGGTAAATTGAAGCATTCGTTTTCCATAAATACTTAAGGGATATTTTCCGTATTCCCTGGCTCCGTCGGTGGCGATATTCATAAACTCCAGCCCTTCCAGGGTAAAAAAGCACAGGGATGCATAGAGTAAAAAAATGCCGGAAAATAAGCAGGTTCCCCCAAAGAGCATAAAAATTACCGTAATAATTTTGCCAGGCGTCCATAAAATATGACTTTGCAGGATTCCGTAAAAAAACATGGCAAGAGCCTGGAGCAAACGCCCAATCCGCGTCAGCTCAAATTTACTTCCCAATACTTGCAATAGTTCATTTCGGGGACGCACCAGCACACGGTCAAAGGAACCGCTTCTTACCATTTCAGAAAACTGGTCGAATCCTCTGGCAAACATTTCCGCCAGGGAAAATTCCAATAACACAATAGAATAGCACAGCAAAACTTCACTGTAGGTAAACCCCTTCACGTTGGAGAAACGCTGAAATAAAAATAAAATCCCTAAAAATACATGAAAAGAAACCAAAAACTGACCCAGCGCCGTAAGGAAAAAGGAAGACTTATATTCCATGGCGCTTCGAATATTTATGGAAAGATAGTGAGTGTAAAGGCAAAAAGAATGACGGATGCTTCTTTTTTGGCACGGAAGGTTTCTTGTTTGGTTTTGTCTGTTTTGTCTCATAGCTCAACCTCCTTGTACCGTAAGCTTTTGCTCTCCATACTGGCAAAGCTTCCGTCCTCCTGCCAGTAGAAGCAGCAGCCAGAGGATTTGAAGCCCCAAGGCTTTTGCTAGTTCCGCTTCCGTCATGCTGCCGCTGTATACCCGCAGCGGAACGTTTTGCATGGATGCAAAGGGCAGCAATTCCATAAAAAACTGCACTTTTTTAGGAAAAAAAGGCAGAGGGATGATACCTCCAGCGAAAAAGTCGGCGGCAGAAACGAAGATCATTTGCAGCCCTCTGGGGGATATGGTAAAAAAAGCCAGAACATGTACCAACATACAAAAAGAAACCGTGACGGCCAGGCCCAATACTAAAGTCAGCAGAAACAGCAGAAAATATCCCGGGTCTGCCGGAAGAGAAAGACCGTAAGGAGCTGGCAGGCATGCGGCGATAAAAATAATCGGAAAACTGCGAAGCAGGGCCTTTGCCAGACGATTGGCTATGCTCTTGGAAAACCACATATCGTAAATATGAATGGGGCGGCATAATTCATAAGCGATGTTGCCGTTGATGATGGATTCCAATAATTCATTGTCCATAAGCCATGCGGCAAACAAGGCTAAAAACGCCTGCTGCAGCCAGACGTAGGTACAGGTGGCAGAAAGGCTCATGGGAAAGCTGTTGGCGTCCGTCTCATAAAAAGCGCGAAAAGCCAGTACTTCCATGGCACCCCAGGTAAATTGGGTGACGATACCTGCCAGGGCGGCCGTCCGGTACTGAAGTCCCATGGAAAAACGGAGACGGAAAAAAGAGAAATATTTTTTCATATCCGTCCCTCCTTAAATTTCATATTCCTGATAAAGCTGCGCGATGGTTTCATCAATGGTCTGGCCGCCCCGCTTGATGTCTTCCAAAGTGCCGTCCAAGAGGATTTCTCCGCGGCCAATCAGCAGGATTCGGCTGGTTAAGGCTTCAATGTCCTGCATATCGTGGGTGGTCAAAATAACGGTGGTGCCGTGGAGCTGGTTTTGGCTGCGGATAAAATCCCGCACTGCCAGCTTGGATACGGCGTCCAGACCGATAGTAGGCTCGTCCAGAAATAAAATCTTAGGACTATGTAGTAAAGAAGCCGCAATCTCACAGCGCATACGCTGTCCCAAAGAGAGCTGCCTGGCCGGGGTACGTAAAAGCTCCTTCAAATGAAGCAGTTCTGTTAGTTCGTCAGTGTTGGAACGGTAAACCGAATCTGGAATAGAATAGATGTCCTTTAAAAGCAGAAAAGAGTCAATTACGGGCACATCCCACCAAAGCTGAGAGCGTTGTCCGAATACAACGCCGATTTCTTTTACGTGACGGATTCTGTTTTTCCAGGGAATCAATCCGTTTACCAGACACTGCCCGCTGTCTGGGGTCAATATGCCGCTTAAGATCTTAATGGTAGAGCTTTTTCCGGCGCCGTTGGGGCCGATATATCCCACCATTTCTCCGTCCTGGATGGTAAAGCTGACGTCACGCAGCGCTTGAATTTCTTCTTGCTCCCGGTGAAAAAGCGCCTTGCAGGCTTCTTTAAAGCCTGCGTTTCGTTTTGCAATCCTATAAGATTTGCAAACATGTTCCATCGTAATCATAGATAGTTCCTCATGGTAGTTATATTTTCATATCTTGCCAAGCGGTCTGGCTTTACTGGATGTTGCCAGTAAATACCGTAGGTAAAATATTCTGTTTCCTCCCTTGTTGCGAGAGGGTCTATATGATATCATAAGGACAAGAAAAAAGTCAAGATTTTCATGAGGAGATAACGATGACAAATATATTTTATCAAAATTTATCTATGCTTCCTTATTTAAGAGACGGAAAAAGCAGGAGCATAAACTGGGAGAACCGCATCGGAGAAAAAGGAAAGGGAGGCATGGAGGCAAGCCGGCTTGGGCCTTCCAGAAAGGGTTCCCCCTGTATTCCTAACCTACGGCCGGGAGAAACTGTAACCTTGGCAAAGGCGGACGGCCCGGGCGTGATTTCGCATATCTGGATGACCGTGACGAATCAAGTAAGCCCGCGTAATCCATATGTTTTACGGGATTTGGTTTTGCGGATGTATTGGGACGGGGAGGAGTCCCCTTCTGTGGAAAGCCCTCTGGGAGATTTTTTCTGCTGTGGTTTTGGGGTCTCATACCCGGTGAATTCCATGCCGGTTGTTGTGAATCCCACCCGGGGATTTAATTCCTATTTTCCCATGCCTTTTCAGAAGAGCATGAAAATAACTTTGGAAAATCAGTGTGATGAAGAGGTAGAAGCCTTTTTTTATCAGGTGGATTACTGCCTGCTAAAGGACTTGCCTCCTAATACCGGATATTTTCATGCCCAATGGAGAAGACAGCGGATAACAGAAAAGGCGAAGGACTATGTTATTTTAGACCAGGTAAAAGGAAAAGGGCAGTATGTAGGCACTTATTTGGCCCTGACGGCCCTGGAACGATATTGGTACGGAGAAGGAGAAGTAAAGTTTTATCTGGATGGAGATGAAGAATATCCTACGATTTGCGGCACCGGAATGGAGGATTACTTTGGCGGCGCCTGGAGCTTTGCCTCCCAGGTTCAGGGAAAGACCGTGGAGCATACGTATTGTACGCCGTTTTTAGGCTACCCTTATTATTCCTGCCATGATACGGAAATTCATAATGATTACCACAATGATGATACGCTTCCTCAGAGAAGCTTTTATCGGTGGCATGTGATGGATCCTGTATTGTTTGACGAGGATATCCGGGTGACGATTCAGCAGATTGGCGTGTACCACGGCGGGTTGTTTGAACGGCAGGACGATGTGGCCTCCGTAGCTTATTGGTATCAGACAGAGCCCCATATTCCCTTTGGAGCGTTGATGGAACGGCTAGAACGGTGGCCAAGATAAAGGAATAGAAAAACAGCTGTAAGGGCTGACGCATGAAGAAGAGTGATGATGGGATAGGAAGTACAACAAGATAATCCCCATGCTCCTGCTAAAATACGTCAGCCCATTTTTTACAGAGAAGCCCGTGTAATAATCCCGCATCCTATTTTTTCGCCGGAGTCCCCGGAAGGCTGGGTGGTAAAATCGTCAGGCATTTCATGGACGATTACAGCGTGCCCAAGGACGTCTCCCCATTTAAAGCGGTCAGATAAAAAGGCGTTCCACGCGAAGCCTTCATGAGTGGCAAACAGCGGAATCAAGTCGCCGCCATGGGAAGGATGTTCACATCCTCCGGGGTTGTAATGGAGTCCTGCGTCTTTGAAAGGGTCTTCTTTATTTCCACTGCAGGAAGTTCCTTCATGGATATGAAAGCCGAAAAAATGGTTGCTGCAGATGGGCCGGGCGACGGGAAGCCCATAAAGCTCTGCATTGATCAGGACGCCGTCCGCCACGGGATAAAAGCGGACGATACCATGGAGGTCAGGATATTTGCCGCTTCCCTGGATAGCCGCAAAAGCTGCGGGCATTTCATAGAGCAGCGTATTGAAATAGCTGAGTCCTGGATTTAGTTCCATAGAAAACTCCCAAATATGTTATCAATGAATAATATATGTAGAAACGGGAGGTTGGTGCAGAATGAAGACCAATATATTGACAGAAAAAGAATGGAAGAGGTATAATTGCTCCATGGAGAATCATTTCCAATGCACGGTTTTGTAAATCGCTAAGATAGTTCTGGCGTGATACAAAAGCGTGCATTTAGAATAATTGAGAAAGAGCAACAGATGGGAGAATGTAAATGAAAAAACAGCAAAAGAACGGCGGACAGAATAAGGGAAAGGTCTTGCTTTGTTCCATTATAACGGTTTTTTGCCTGTTGGGCGCTTTTGTGTTCGTGATGTCACAAAAAATTTCCGAAGAGATGTCTTCCTCGGCGATTCAGAATTTAAGTGAAAGTCTGGATTTAATGAAAGGTACAATCGAAGCGATTCTCAGAAAAGAAGCGGAATTTCAGAAATTAATGGCCCAGGAAATTGCTGTATTGCCGGATCCTGTGGAGTTTGTTCGTTCTTATCAAAAAAGTCAGAGCATTGTAAAAGTGTCCTTGATCATGGAAGGGGAGACGGAAGGGATTTCCAATATAGGCGAGCTGTTTTCAAAGGAAGAGCTTGATTTTTCTTCTGGGAAGACCGTAGATGGGCTGCCGGTATCGGAGGCCTATGTAAACTATATGGGAACGTGGGCTTACTCCATACAATGTCCGGTAACAAAGGACGGCCGGCAGATAGCGTCATTGTATGTGGAATATATATACGATTCATTTGAAAAATCACTTCCAGACGGATTCTATAACGGGCAAGCAAGGCTGTATGTGATGGATGCAAATAGCGAGCGGATGATATTAAAGCCCAAGGGCATGGGGGAGCGGGATGCAGGACATTTGAATCTGAAAGATTTTTATCGTGCAAACAAGATTTCGGAAGAGACATTGATAGAAGAAGTTTCCGCATGTGTGAAAAACGGAGAAAATATTTTATTTTATCATAATATCCGGGGAAAACGGGCCTTGAATTATATGTGGGCCGTAAACGACGGTTCTCTGTTTCTCATTGGATATGTGCCTGTGGAAGCCATTCAGCAGGAGGGAAAATCTGTAAATCAAAATATGTTTACCGTTGTTTTTGTCATGCTTGCGGCGTTTTTCTTGTGCTGTCTGCTGTACTATTTTAGTCAGAGACAGCAAAATAAAGTTCGAAAGGAACGGGAAGAAGAACGGGAGATATATAACAAACAGTTGGCTCAAGCGCTGCAGGCGGCCCAGATCGCCAGTAAATCCAAGACGATGTTCCTTTCTAATATGTCTCATGATATCCGTACGCCTATGAATGCGGTGCTTGGATTTACCTCACTCTTGGCTTTGAATGCAGAGAATTCTGCAAAAGTCAAAGAATATACCAAAAAAATCATGGCTTCCGGCCAGCATTTATTAAGCTTAATCAATGATGTTTTAGATGTTTCTAAAATTGAGAGTGGGAAAGTGGTTCTGAATTTTGAAGAATTTACATTGAATGACTTGGTATCTTCTGTGGATGCGATTATCAGGCCTATGGCAAGCGTCAAACATCAGAATTTTCACGTCCGGGTTACAGGGATTCACCATGAGTATTTGATGGGGGATGAAACCAGGATGAATCAGATTATTATCAATCTTCTTTCTAATGCAGTGAAATATACCCAGGAAGGGGGAAATATCTGGTTCCGAATCATTGGGCTAAAACAGCGTTCCAGCCAGTATGAGCATATCCGGATAGAAGTGGAGGACGACGGATATGGAATGACGCCGGAATATTTGGAGACAATTTTTGACGCGTTTACAAGAGCGGAAAACAGTACCACCAACAAGGTGCAGGGAACCGGGCTTGGTATGGCCATTACCAAAAGCATTGTAGAATTAATGGGAGGAACGATTCAGGTATTTAGTGAAGTTGAGAAAGGAAGCTTGTTTCGGGTAGAACTGGAATTCAGGATACCAGAAGAACGCATGGACGAAACGTTCTGGGAAAATAGTGGAATTTCTAAGATGCTTGTGTTGGACAGTGACCTGGAGAGCGGCAGAAGCATCCGGAATTTGATGAAAGATTCAGGCATTTTTGTGGAACTGGCGGCCAGCCTAAAGGAAGCCTTGGAACAGATGAAAATGAATGAAGAAGGCCAGGAAAAATATCAACTGGTTTTATTTGGATGGGATCCGGAGGATGAAAAAAATCTTCAGACAGCAAAGAAGCTTAGGGAGTTTGTTTCACCGGAAGTACCCATATTGCTTTTAGCATCATATGATGAAAAGGGGATAGAAGCGGCCATAGAAATGGAGAACATGGGGATTTTGGCCAAACCGTTCTTCGAATCTGCTTTGAAAGAAAAAATTTCTGAGCTTAAGGCTTGGCAAAAAGCAGAAAAGCAGCAGGAGCCCGGAAAGGAAGACCGTCTGGAGGGCCTGCATTTCCTTGCGGCGGAAGATAATGAAATTAATGCTGAAATCCTGGAGGAGATTTTAAAACTGGAAGGAGCCAGTTGTGAAATTGTAGAAAACGGCCAACTGGCGGTGGAACGGTTTGCAAGAGCAAATGAGGGAGAATTTGACGCCATTTTAATGGACGTTCAAATGCCGGTACTAAATGGTTATGACGCCACCAGAGCGATTCGCGCCCTGGAACGGGAAGATGCAAAAAAGATACCCATTATAGCCATGACTGCAAATGCGTTTGCAGAAGATGAAAAAGAAGCGCTGGAGGCAGGAATGAATCTTCATCTGGCGAAGCCGGTTGACATTGCAACATTAAAAAAAGTGATTCAAGAATTTGTCTAAGGAGAAGAAACCGTATGGAAAAAAGGAGCATAAAACGATTTGCGGCGGTCTGTTTGGCGGGAGTTGTAATTTTTTCATTGGCAGCCTGTGGGAAAAAGGAAAACTCCGGTGCAAATTTGATTACGTCCGAGAAAGAAAAGAAAGAGGTTGTGCGCTTGTTTGGCCCCATGGAGAAATCGGATCCGGACGCTGCGAATGTAGCAAGAACAGCAACGGATATGACCGTCATTATGGCAGAAGAAAAACTGGGTATTCAGGTGGAATATAAAACTTATACGGCGGAAAATTATCAGGAGAAAACATATGACGACGTAACGTTAGAGCGGGCCAGGAATCAAATGGATGATTTATATCTCTTAAATCCGGATACCATTCAGATTTTGGGAGAAGAAGGAAAGCTGTTGGATTTATCAGAGCTGGAAAGCGCTAAGAATTTAAGAGAAGTGGTGAAAATTGCCAATACGGTAGACGGAAAGCTGGTAGCCATTCCCCAGGAAGTGGTAGCCCATGGGCTGTTTGTAAATAAAGAAATGTTTGATCAATATGGCCTGAAACTTCCAGAGACGCCGGAAGATTTTCTGGAATGCTGCAGAGTGTTTCAGGAAAACGGGATAGAGACTCCAGTAGGAGCAAATCGCTGGTGGCTGGAGAACTTTGTGTTTGCCCAGGCTTATGCCGATTTATATAATGGGAAAAATACGGCGGCAGAGATTGAAGCGCTGAATACAGGAAAGAGCAAGTACAGTGATTATATGCGCCCGGGATTTGAATTTTTACAAGAATTGATTGACAAAGGATATATTGACGCAAAGGCGGCTTATACGTCTGAAGCCATTGACGGGGAAGGACCGGATTTTCTGGCGCAGAAAACGCCGATTGTCATGGCCTATTGGGGAGCTGCAAATACGAAGACTGCCTATGGGGATCCGGATTTTGAAATGCAGGTGATCGGTTTTCCAAGTAAGAGGGGACAGATGCCTGTGGTGTCTATGACCGGTTACGGCATAAGCAAAGAGGCGGAACACTTAGAAGACGCCAAAAGTCTTTTGAATGAAATGCTGTCGGATGAAGCTTTATTGGTTTATACGAAAACCAACAGGGTGATTTCCCCTTCCAAGAATGTGGAGGTGGACTGTATACCGGCGCTAAAACCATTAAATGACAAGATTAAGGAGAATGTTTATGTTCTTGGCTCCAATGCCGGCATGAAAGTGGAACAGTGGGGGAATACATGCCTGATTGTACGGGACCTTTTAAACGGGGCTACTGTAGATGAGTGCATGGAAAAATTTGACCGGCTCCAGGAGGAATCTTTAAAAGAATAATAGCTTGTATCAGACGGTTAGTTCCGGTAAAAAGAATCTCGTTTTTCGGGATTCTTTTTTTTAGGAAAGACCTTGTCTCCCAAAAACTCTATAGGATGTAACGTCTGCATGAAACAAATGTGCAATTTAACAAAAACCAACAGCTGAATCATAATATTTATTAGTAAAAAAACAGTGAAACGTTTCAATAGTCCTTCAAAAAATTGTTGAAATTGATGACTATATGTTGTATGATAAAAATACAAATTGGAATGTTTCTACATAATACTTTTTTCGATGGAGTTCTTTCCGATTTGGGCAGGGGGTTTTAAATACCTGCAAAAATTTATTTACAGGAGGTAGAACATGAAGAAGAAATTATTGGCAAGCTTGATGGTAGTAGCCATGACGGCAGCTATGCTGGCAGGCTGCGGAGGCGGCGACAAAGGTTCAACGCCTTCAGACTCTAAGCAGGAAGCGCCGGCAGACGACGCGGCGGGGGGATCTTCCGATGACGCTCAAGAGCCGGCAGACAACGCTGGCGACGACGCAGGAGCAGAGAAGCCCAGCGGGGACACACCTACAATCGCATTTGTACCCAAGGTTATGGGCCAGGCATGGTGGGATTATGTACAGAAGAACGTAGAAGAGTGGGCTGCAGACACTGGGATCGAAGTAATTTACAAAGGCCCCACAGAGGTTGACGCTGCCGCACAGGTTAAGATTATGACCGACCTTGTAAACCAGGGCGTAGATATTCTTTGCTTCTCACCCAATGACCCGGCTGCATGCGAGGCGATCTGCAAAGAAGCCCGTGACAAAGGCATTATTGTAATCTCCACCGAAGCTTCCGGTATGGAGAACATTGATTACGACGTAGAAGCATTTGATGAAACTGGTCTTGGCGGATTTTTGATGGATCAGCTTGCAAGCCAGATGGGCGAATCAGGACAGTATATCACCATGGTTGGTTCCATGACAATGGAATCCCAGAATAACTGGGCAGACGCAGCTGTAGCACGTCAGAAGGACGCGTATCCGGATATGGAACTTGTTCCCGACGCCCGTGTATCAGATGATTCCGATGCTGAGAAAGCTTATCAGCTGACAAAAGAAATGATTCAGAAATATCCGGATTTGAAGGGTATTCTGGGAACCGGTTCCTTTGACGCTCCCGGCGCGGCACGTGCGATTCAGGAACTTGGCCTTACCGGCAAAGTATTCGCGATTTCCGTAGCAATGCCTTTGGAAGTAAAAGACTATTTACAAGACGGTACCTTGGGTTCCGTAGCCCTTTGGGATCCGGGCATTTCTGCAAAAGTTATGCTGAATCTTGGCGTTAAGATGTTTAATGGGGAAGAAATTGCTGCAGGAGCCGACTTAGGAGAAGAAGGCTATAATGCAGTAGATATCCAAGGCAAAGTTATCGTTGGACAGGGACAGATTGCTGTTACTATGGACAATGTAGATGATTTTGGATTCTAAGCAAAATGCTATGTAATGTGTACAATGGAAGTGCGCTGGACGCATTCCGTTGTCATGAATCGTATGAGGCAGAGAAGCAGGTCTTCCCTGCCTCATACAATAAGAACGTAAAGGAGGCTGTACCTCAATGTCTGAATATTTACTGGAAATGACTGGGATATGTAAATCGTTTTCGGGCGTTCACGCGTTAAAGAATGTCAATTTTAAAGTCAGGCCCGGCAAGGTAATGTGTCTGGCCGGTGAAAATGGTTGTGGAAAGTCTACGCTTGTTAAAATTATCTCCGGGGTTTACACAAAGGATGAAGGAGAAGTGCTTTTTGAAGGGAAACCAATTACGAAGATTACGCCTGCGGAAGCTACCAAATTGGGGATTCAGGTAATTTACCAGGATTTATCTATTTTCCCTAACTTGACGGTTATGGAAAATCTGGCTATTAACTCTGAAATCACTGCCGGAAAAAAGCTTGTGAACCGCAAACGCTGGGAGGCCACTGCGAAAGAAGCTTTATCGAAAATCGGTTACAACATAGATTTGAATGCAAAAATGGGAGAGCTGAGCGTTGCAGACAAACAGCTGGTGGCAATTTGCCGGGCATTGCTGTTTGACGCAAAGCTGATTATCATGGATGAGCCTACCACTGCTTTAACGAAGAAAGAAGTAGACGCATTATTCAAGACGGCCCGCCAGCTTCGGGACAGCGGAATTGCCATTATGTTTATCAGCCATAAGACGGAGGAGATTTTTGAGATTTCTGATGATGTATGCATTATGCGTAATGGCGAGAATGTATTTGCCGGGCCTACCGCCGAACTGACTCCTCAGCAGTTTACCTATCATATGACGGGACGTGAGTTGACAGACGATCATTTTATTCCCAAAAATGTCAGCAAGGAGCCTGTGCTAAAGACGGAACATCTTACCTTAAAGGATAAGTTTGAGGATGTTTCCTTTGAACTTCATAAAGGCGAAATACTTGGTATTACCGGTCTTTTAGGATCCGGGCGGACAGAGCTTGCATTAAGCCTGTTCGGATTAGAGCATCCCAAGGAAGGCACCATTACCCTGAATGGGGAGCAGGTAAAGATTTCAAACCCCATCAAGGCGCAGAAGTTAAAAATCGGCTATGTTCCTGAGGACCGTCTGACAGAAGGGCTGTGCCTGCAGCAGCCAATTTCGGATAATATCACATTATCTTCCTTAAAAAGGCTTTCGAATGCCATAGGTCTTATTAAGAATCAGGATATCTTGGATGACGCTAATATCTGGAAAGAAAAATTCTCTATTAAGACGGATGACGTCCGAAAATTTGCTTCCACATTATCTGGGGGTAATCAGCAGAAAATTGTGCTTTCCAAGTGGCTGAGCAACGATCTGGACGTATTGATACTCAACGGGCCTACCGTGGGCGTGGATGTAGGAGCCAAGCAGGATATTCATGCATTGGTACATAATCTGGCCAACGAGGGACTTGCCGTTATTATTATTTCGGATGACTTGTCTGAAGTAGTTGTAAACTGCAGCCGTGTGATTGTTATGAAGGAAGGCAGAATTGTAGGCGAAATGACAGGTGATGATATTACCGAAAATAATATTTTGGATATTATTCGCTAAGGAGGGAACTACATATGAACAAAGCTACAATAAAGCGCATAACCGGAAGGACGGAATTCTGGATTTTTCTGGTTTTGGTAATTATGTGCATAGGGATACAGATTGCTTCGGGAGGGCAATTATTTGAATCGAGCACCGTTGTTACCATTCTGCGAGCCATGGTTGTGGACGGTATGTTTGCAATGATATGCCTGGTAGTTATGGTCTCCGGCGGATTTGATCTTTCCTTCCCGGCAGTGGCGGCTTTAGCCTATGCATTATCCACCACAATCTGTGTAAATAATGGCTGGTGCAACACCAATCCATTGATTGGATTTCTTCTGGCTATTGTGATTGGCGCAGTATTAGGAATGTTAAACGGCTGGATTATTGCCAACTTTAAGCTGAACACCATGATTATTACGTTAGGGACGCAGACGTTTTTTATTGGTATTACCATGGGACTGTTGGAATTAAAGGAGATTACTTCCACACTTCCAGTGGGCTTTCGTACCTTTGGGGAGTCCTATCTGTTTGAAGTTACGAACTCTGCGGGATTGCGGTCTACTATGACTACCATGTTTATTCCCTTTGTACTGTTATGTATCATTACGTCCTTTGTTCTGAATAAAACCATGTTTGGCCGCGCGCTGTACGCCATTGGCGGCAATGAAGTGTCGGCGGAACGTGCAGGATACAATGTAAAAAGAGTAAAATTTATTCTATATACCGTAGTAGGAGCCTCTGCCGGCTTTATCGGCATGATCCGTGTATGTATGGCCCGCCAGTCTATCCCTAAGGCTATGGTTGGAAAAGAAATGACCATTATTCCCGCAGTTATTTTGGGAGGAGCCAGTATTTTTGGCGGCGAAGGTTCTGTGTTTGGTACGGTTTGCGCAGTCGGTATTATCACCGTGGTATCCAACAGTATGTTGCTGATGGGCATTGACAGCTACTGGCAGGATTTCTTTAACGGCCTTGTAATCCTGGTTGGCGTTACAGTATCTGCGATTCAGGCTATGCGGCGCAGAAAGTAGAGGAGGAGGTCATTATGTTAGCAAAAATAAAAGAATTTTCCAGTAAAAATAATTATACTGTGATGCTGCTTGCATTGATGGTAATCCTGCTGGTATTTTTTACTATAACAAAGGCCGGAACATTATGGACGGTTGGTACATGGAAAGGAATTGTCATGCAGTTCCCGGAATTCGGCCTTATGACCATCGGCGTTATGTTCTGCTTTATCAGCGGAAATATTGATATGTCTTTTGTGGCTTTAGGAGATTTTGCTGCTATTATGGCAGTACGGTATATGGCTGCCCATACTGCAGAAGGAATGTCCAACGGTCAGGTGGCAGGAGTGATCCTGGTAGGGCTTTTGATTGTAACGGTGATTGGGGCCATTGGCGGCGTGATTAACGGTGTGCTGATTGCCTATCTGAATATCCCGCCGGTTATGGCCACGATTGCCATGCAGCTGGTTTGGCTTGGATTGTCTACGGCGCTTACCCAGGGGTATGCGGTTACAGGCGTACCGTCATTGTATACGGAAATCGGCCATATGATGCTCTTTGGTTTTTTACCGGTACCATTGCTGGTATTTATCATTGTCTTTGCCATTGCAGCATTTTTGCTGAAATTTACAACTTATGGAAAGAAGCTGTATATGATTGGAACCAATGTAAAGGCGGCGAAGTTCTCTGCGATTAACACAAAGGGAATGATTATCGGCACATTTGTACTGGCTGATATTATCTGCTGCTATGGGTGTATGCTGATGGTTTCCAGTATGAATTCTGCAAAAGCAGACTACGGTACTTCCTACGTGATGTCCGTAATTCTGATTCTGGTGCTGGCAGGCGTTCTGCCGGACGGCGGAATGGGTAAAATCTTTAACGTATTGCTGGCGGTAGTATCTATTCAGATTATTTCATCCGGTGTAAACATGTTCTCAAATCTGAATCCTTATCATGCGAGCCTGATTTGGGGCGGTTTGCTGATTCTTGTATTGATTTTAAGCACAAAGTTTACCGGAGGAGGTTTTAAACTGCGGAAGTCGCCGAAGAAAAATAAATAAGCCGATATGAATGATAGAATTTTGCAATAGTTATGACAGCATAAAAATTTCTTTTTTGGGAAAGAAGGAGAATGGACTATGAACAGCAGAGAACGTTTTTTTGCAACAATCAACCGCGAGCCGGTGGACCGTCCGGCAGCATGGCTTGGAATGCCGGATATCAAAGCCCAGCCTGCATTGTTCCAACATTATGGCGTAAAAAATATGCATGAGTTGAAGCTGGCGGTGGGAGACGATTTTTATGCGATTGAGGTTCCCTATAAGTCCCCCACGGCAAGCGCGATTTATGCGGCATTTGACTGGTATATGGACGGAGAAGTGGACGCCCAGGACCGTACCTTGACGGCAGACGGCTGCTTCAAAGACGCAGAAGAAACAGAGGATTTGGAGTTTTTCCAGTGGCCGGATCCGGAAAAATACATAGACGTGGAGGAATGCCGCCGCAGAGTGGAGGCTGCTCCGGAAGATAAAGTGCGCCTTGCCATGTGCTGGTCCGCTCATTTTCAGGATACCTGCGCTTCGTTCGGCATGGAGACTGCTTTGATGAATATGTTGGCGAATCCTGAGATTTATGAAGCAGTGGATGAGAAGATTGTAAAATTCTATCTTCGGGCCAATGAAATATTCTTTGAGGCTACTAAGGGCAAATTGGATGCCGTTTTAATCGGTAATGATATGGGAAGCCAGAGAGGGCTGATGCTCTCGCCTCAATGTGTAAGAGACTTTATTATTCCAGGATGTAAACAGCTGGTAGAGCAGGCGCATTCTTATGGATTGAAGGTAATCTATCACTCCTGCGGTTCCATTGCAGAAGTTATTCCGGATTTGATTGAGGCGGGAGTAGACGTGGTACATCCCATTCAGGCATTGGCGGCAGGGATGGAACCCCAGAATCTGAAAGATAAATTTGGCGACAAGGTTGCTTTTTGCGGCGGCGTGGATACTCAGGATTTGTTAGTAAACGGGACGCCTGAAATGGTTCAGGCAAAGGTAAGAGAATTGCGGGAGCTCTTCCCTACCGGGCTGGTGATTTCTCCCAGTCACGAAGCGGTTATGGAAGACGTACCCCCGGCCAATATCCATGCATTGTTTGAAGAAGCGCAGAAAGTATATTAGGGAGAGGGAAACGGGGCAGCTTTTTTTAGCTGCCCTTGTTTGTTCTTAAAAGAAAGACTGTGTTATGGCAAAGCGTGAAGAGTTACGAAAATCACAATAAGTTTAAGGAGGTTCTGATTATGGCGGTAAGAAGATTTGGGGAAATGATTAAAGTAAAAGATTTGGAGGCGTACGCCAAATGGCATGCCAATCCTATGCCAGGCGTCAATGAGATGATTAAAGAATGTCATCTTAAAAATTATTCCATCTATAGTAGAGGCGATTATTTATTCGCTTATTATGAATATGACGGCGATGATTTTGAAGGAGATATGGCCAAAATGGCTGCGGATCCCAATACCCAGGCGTGGTGGGATGTGGTAAAGCCTTTGATGCAGCCTTTGGAGGACAGGGAAGAAGGAGAGTTCTGGTCCGGCATGAAGGAAATTTACCATTTGGATTAAAAACAGACAGTAGTGGGAAGTTTACGGGCCTTTTAGCGTAATAGAGGAAGCAATCGGAAAAGAATGGGGGTAAAAAGAATGGCGGAATATGGAAGTATCCGAATACCTGATACAGAATATCAAGAGAGAATCAAACGGGCGTCAAAGCTGCTCCAGCGAGAAGGACTGGATGCATTGATTGTAAATTCCAATGAAGCGGACTATGCCAACGCAAGGTATTTTTCTGGTTTCTGGCCGTTGTTTGAACGATGCGGCGTGGCCATTGCGCCCACCGGGGAGGCGGCCTTGATGGTTGGGCCGGAAAGCCGTGAATTTGCGGCGGACCGTTCCAGAATCGACAGGATTTTTGTATTAAAGGAGTATAGAGAAAGCGCGGATCCGGCGTATCCCCAGCTGCAGGCAGATACGTATCAAGAGGTATTTCAGTCCCTGCATATCAATGGAAAAAAGCTTCGGATTGGCGTGGCAAGTTATCTGGATACATCGGTTGTTATTATGGAAGGCATTCAGGAGGCATTTCCGGAAGCGGAAATTGTGCGGGCGGACGATCTTATGAGAGAGCTTCGTTCCGTCAAATCCATCCATGAAATCAACTGTCTGCGGGAAGGATATCGGATTGCAGAGCTGGCTTCCCAGCAGGTGATCAAAGAGATCCGGCCGGGAATGACGGAACTGCAGATGGTAGGAGTGGCCCAACGGGTGGTGTATGAAAACGGGGCGGAGTATGAAGGACTTCCCATGTATGTGTTTTCAGAATCGTCTACCCGCCATGCAATTTCCAGATCCAGTTATCGTAAATTTGAGAAGGGGGATATTGTACAGTTAAATCTTTCCGCCAAAATAGACGGTTACTCCGCGGCCATTGGTTATCCCATCGTATTAGGAAAGCTGGAGGGAAGACGCAGGGAAGTAGTATTGTTTGGACTGGACGCCCATAACTGGACTCAAAGTCAGATAAAGGCAAACAGGATGGCCTGCGATATAGCCCAGGGTTTTTATGAGTATTATGTGGACAATGGATATAAGGACAATTTTGTTTACGGCCCCTTACATGGAACAGGCATGATTGAAGTGGAGGCTCCATGGGTGGAAACCAATTCAGAATATGCATTGAAGCCTAATATGACCTTCCAGATTGATACCTTCATTTCTACAGATACCTTTGGCGTA
The DNA here is from genome assembly GCA_946549035.1 of uncultured Lachnospiraceae bacterium. Taxonomy (GTDB): domain Bacteria; phylum Bacillota; class Clostridia; order Lachnospirales; family Lachnospiraceae; genus 14-2. The sequence goes on from CAMNQH010000011.1 coordinate 17,476, forward strand.
CGCTGGGAGAAGGGGATCGCTGTAACAGAGGGAGGCTGCGACGTGCTGTCGCCGGAAATCGGGACGCTCTATGAATTAGAATTTTAGCGTGTATACGCCTTCGGGTAATCAGAAAGCAGCCTTTGTTTGGTTTTCATAGGATGAAAAAGGGAGAGAAGCTTATGCAGATGGTAGATATGTTTTACGACCAGCTCCAAGACGCCAAGAAGAGAAACGTACCTTTTGTAATTCCCATTGGGACCATTGAATACCATGCCCGCCATGCAAGCTGCGGAACGGATACCATGGTAATATTAGGGGTGCTGCGGGAACTGGAAAAGCAAAAAGAACTTGTGATTTGTCCTCCTGTCTGGTACGGTGTGGCCAGCTATGCGGTGGCAGGCCCACAAAGCGGGACCATTCAAATAGACGTGGATGTTTATGAACAATATATATACTGTATTTTAAAATCCATGATATACGGCGGAGTAAAAAACGTGTATTGCATCCTTCACCATCAGACGGAGGAGGCAGGACTGATGCCTATGACGCTGGCCTGCCATAAGGCGGCAAAAAAACTGATTATGGAATATATGGAAGAGACCCGGGGGATGGGGTGGTGGGGCAGCGACGCTTATCAGGATTATTACAGCAATCTTGGCTTAGGAGAGGATCCTTTTTCCTATATCAAAGTGATTCCTCTGCTGTCTAAGGAAGCCCAGAAAAAATGCGGGGGATTTGACCATGCCGGAAAATTTGAATCCAGCCTGATGTATGCCTTGTATCCGGATCATGTGGATGTAAAGCGGGCAGAGGAGAATACAGAATGGTTTTCTAAAGATGCCGTAGAAACGAATTTGGACCTGGGCCAGCATATGGTACAGTGTGCTTTGGAGACGTTAAAGGATACGATTATATGAATAAGGAGTACATATGACAGAATACGAAAAAGCAGAAGCGGGGCTTTTATATGACGCTCATTCGGATCCTGAGGTTGATCGTGGGAGAAGAAGAAGCCAGGAACTGAATTTTGATTACAACGCCTTAAGGCCCTCCCAGCTGCAGGAACGTGAGCGTATGCTTCGGGAGAATCTGGGCGGCGTGGGAGAAGGATGCGTCATTGAACAGCCTTTTTACTGTGATTTTTGGGAACGAGTGTCTGTGGGAGATCATTTTTTTGCCAATTATCATTTTGTAGTCTTAGCAGGGAATAAAATCGAAATCGGGGATAATGTATGGATTGCCCCGGACTGCGGATTGTACGCCGCGGGACATCCGTTTCATGTAGAAATGAGGCTTTCCGGGATTGAGTATGCCTGGCCTATCCGCATTGGAAATAATGTGTGGATTGGAGGAGGCGTAAAAATTATGGGAGGCGTGTCCATTGGGGACAATTCTGTAATTGGCGCAGGCAGCATTGTAAACAGAAGTATTCCCGCCAATGTGCTGGCTGCCGGGAATCCCTGCAGAGTTATTCGGAAGCTGCGGCCGGAGGATGACCAAAAATACCTGGCGGGATTCCCGGGATTTTAGGCAAACAATCAGTAAAAAGGTCTGGCAAAATCCAACTCTTGACAAATTTTTCCCATGTGATAGAATTTTGAAGTAATAGTAAGAAAATACGTGACTTAACAAGTTGCGAAAATGCAACAAGATCGTACAATATCAGGAGGAATTATACATGTCAGAACCTTACAACCATAGAGCGATTGAACAAAAATGGCAGAACGTATGGGATGAAGAGAAAGCCTTTGCTGCCACGGATGATTATAGTAAGCCCAAATATTATGCATTGGTAGAATTTCCCTACCCCTCTGGCCAGGGACTTCATGTGGGCCATCCAAGACCCTATACGGCTCTGGATATTGTTGCCAGAAAACGCAGGATGCAGGGATATAACGTACTGTATCCCATGGGATGGGATGCGTTCGGGCTTCCCACGGAAAATTATGCCATAAAAAATAAAATCCATCCCAAAATCGTTACGGAGAATAACGTAAAGCGGTTTAAGGGACAGCTTCATGCTCTTGGTTATTCCTTTGACTGGGATCGGGAAATCAATACTACAGATGTAGATTACTACAAATGGACCCAGTGGATTTTCTTAAAGCTGTTTGAAGCAGGTCTGGCTTATAAAACGGAAATGCCTATCAACTGGTGTACCTCCTGTAAAGTGGGATTGGCCAATGAAGAAGTAGTCAACGGCGTGTGTGAACGCTGCGGCGCTCCGGTGGTTCGTAAGGTAAAGAGTCAGTGGATGTTAAAGATTACAGAATATGCCCAGAAGCTTTTGGACGGGCTGGAGGACGTGGATTTTATTGAACGGGTGAAGGTGTCCCAGAAAAACTGGATTGGAAAGAGCCAGGGAGCGGAAGTGGATTTTGCCATTGCTGGAAAAGAGGATAAGCTCACCGTATATACCACAAGGCCGGATACCTTGTTTGGAGCTACTTATATGGTAATTTCTCCAGAGCATCCCATGATTGAGACATACAAGGATGAGATCAAGAATTTACAAGCTGTGAAGGACTATCAGGAACAAGCCTCCAGAAAGTCGGATTTTGAACGTTCCGAGCTGGCCAAAGAGAAGACCGGGGTAGCGTTGGAGGGACTGAAAGCCGTGAATCCGGTGAATGGATGTGAAATTCCCATCTGGGTATCGGATTATGTTCTTATGAGTTATGGCACAGGAGCCATTATGGCGGTTCCCGCCCATGATACCAGAGACTGGGAATTTGCCAAGAAGTTTGGCCTGCCTATTATTGAAGTAGTGGCGGGGGGCGAAAACGTCCAGGAAGCGGCATTTACGGACGTGGCTACCGGAAGGCTTGTAAATTCGGATTTTCTCAATGGATTGGAAGTAGCGGAAGCAAAGAAGAAAATCATTTCTTTCCTGGAAGAGAAAAAAATCGGTACGGGAAAGACGAATTTTAAATTAAGGGATTGGGTATTTTCCCGTCAGCGGTATTGGGGAGAGCCGATTCCTGTGGTACATTGCGAAACATGCGGCTATGTCGCCCTGCCAGAGAGCCAGCTTCCCTTGGAGCTGCCGGAAGTGGAAAGCTACATGCCTACGGATAATGGAGAATCTCCCTTAGCCGCTATGACAGACTGGGTGAACACCACCTGCCCCTGCTGCGGCGGGCCTGCCAAGCGGGAAACAGACACCATGCCCCAGTGGGCCGGTTCCTCCTGGTATTTTCTCCGGTATACGGATCCCCACAATACAGAGGCCTTGGCCAGTCCAGAAGCATTAAAATACTGGCTGCCGGTGGACTGGTATAACGGAGGAATGGAGCATACGACGCTGCATCTTTTATATTCCCGGTTCTGGCATCGGTTCCTGTATGATAAAAAGGAAGTTCCCGTTCCGGAGCCATACCAGAAACGTACCTCCCACGGTATGATTTTAGGGGAAAACGGGGAAAAAATGTCCAAGTCCCGGGGGAATGTGGTAAATCCGGATGATATTGTGACAGATTACGGCGCGGATACTCTGCGTACCTATGAGATGTTTATCGGAGCCTTTGAATTAAGCGCTTCCTGGTCAGAGAATGGAGTAAAAGGCTGCCGGAGATTTTTAGAGCGTGTCTGGAAGCTATTAGATATCGTGACAGAAGGAGACGCATACAGCAGCGACTTTGAGATCAAGATGCATCAGACCATTAAGAAGGTTAGCAGTGACTATGAGAATTTGAAATATAATACGGCCATTGCAGCCATGATGGCTCTCTTGAATGATTTTGTTAAGAAGGGAAGCATCACCCGTGGAGAATACCGGACGTTTCTGATTCTTCTAAATCCGGTGGCGCCTCATATTACGGAGGAGCTTTGGAGCTTATGCGGATTTGAAGGACGGCTCTATGCTCAAAGCTGGCCCCAATATGAAGAAGCAAAGACCGTGGAAGATACGGTGGAACTTGCGGTACAGATTAACGGGAAAACCCGGGCCGTTGTTACCCTGGCCAAAAATGTGGAAAAGGATGCGGCGATTGCAGCCGGAAAAGAAGCAGTAAAAGATAAACTTACCGGAACCATTGTAAAAGAGATCTATGTACCGGGAAGAATTATTAATATTGTAATGAAATAATTGAGAAGAAATTCTCACAACAGAATAAAGTGCTTGGAAATATTGAAAAGTTCGCTTAAAATCAAGGTTTGCAGACATTTTTCTTCAAAGAAAAGGTATCGTAGAATACCGCAAAATATCGTAACGGATTTTTAAAATGGAGTAAATTTGGAGTAAAGATTGAAAGAAAATGGAGTAAATATTTCAAGAAGACACGAAAGGAATGACGCAGATAGTAGAGATATTGTCTGCGTTATTTTGCAATTATAATGGTGCAAATAATTACAAAGTATGATATTATGAAAAACAAACAAATTAGAATTTGTTGAAAGGAGTAAACAACTATGAAAATGTCAAAAGAAAAAATTGATATAAGCATGTTTGCCCCATGCGGAATGAATTGTAAGGTTTGTTATAAGCACTGTTACAATAAAAAACCTTGTTCTGGGTGCTTGAATAGTGATAAAGGGAAACCAGAACATTGTCGTAAATGCAAAATAAAGGATTGCATCAAAGGAAAATCGTTATCCTATTGTTTTGAATGTGCTGAATATCCATGTAAGTTGATTAAAAATCTTGAAAAAAGCTATAATAAACGGTATCAAGCAAGTCTTATAGAAAATAGCCGTTTTGTTCAAGAACATGGTTTGGAACATTTCATGGAACAGCAGAAAATAAAATATACTTGTCCTAAATGCGGTGGCATTATTTCTATTCACGATAAAGAATGTAGCGAGTGTCAAGAAAAAATGAAATAACAAAATTTCAGTTTATAGAACTAAGAAAATTAGAATTGATGGAGGGATATATTATGATAGGCTTTAGTATAATGATGTGGTTCTGTTCTGCTCTTCTCATATTTGTTAGTTTTTCTCTATTAAAAGGAAATTATTCTTCTGTTCATGGCAAAGTATTTGAAACCACAAACGACAGAAAAGGATATGCAAAAGCATTAGGAAAGCCTGTTTTATTGATAGGAATTTGTCTTTTGTTCTCTGGAGTGATTGCAGTTATATTACCGAAAGATTATGCTATTTCTATTGCAGTTATATTTATATTATTTATAGCTGTTATTTGTAGTATATGGCTGTATAAGATTCAAAAAAGATTTTCGTAAATCCCAGTTTGTAGCAGACAGTTTTTTGATTGACTGTCTGCTTTTGCTTTTCAATTATAATTGATAGTAGTGGTATAAAATGGTTCATATCCATTGTGAAAAGACCATTTAGAGTGGTATAGATTGATTGTAAGGATAGTGGGAGTTCCGTTGATTTGATTATGTTCTGCTTCGATTTCCGCTACCACTTCATCGGTATTCCAGTATTGATATACGATAACTTGCAATTCGGTATCACGATTAGCCCCATTGCTGAATGACATACTGTTAAATACAAGATAATCGGGTAAGCTAATGTAATAGAGAACACCTGCAAGCAAGACTAGAATAATAGTGGCAAATAATAATTTCTTTTTCATTTTGACATACCTCTGTTTCTATATAGTTATAGGGATAACTATATAGTACCTCACCATATAGTGAATTACTACATAAAGATTTATTGAATATACTTTTATGTAGAGGTGAGGCAATGAAGTATGGACATTTGGAACTTCACATAGAGGAACTGCTGAAAGAAAAAGGAATTAGTAAGAATACCATTTGTAAGGAATTGGATATACCGAGGTCTAACTTTAATCGTTATTGCAGAAATGAATTTCAGAGATTAGACGCACAACTAATCTGTAAACTGTGCAGTTACTTGGATTGTGGAATAGAAGAATTGATAGAGTATGTGAAAGAATGAGAGCCTGTCGGATTGAAGAAAATTCGTGCGTGTTTTTGTTGTGTCAAGAAAAAAAGAAAACGTAGTGAGGTCAAGGAACAAGGCGAAGCCGATACGCCGTAGGGCAGTCCTTGACGGAATGGACACAGCCAACATCACTATGATACAGCAGAGGACTTGTAAGGTCAGAAACCTTGCAAGTCCTCTTGGCTGTTACTGGGCAATGTGTTTTAAGTAGAGTGATTCTTTTATCAGTTCCTTTTCAAATGCCTTTATGTGACCGTCCTGTATTCCGTTGTCGATATAAAAGCAATCATCAGCCTGTGAGTAGGAAAGCATGGTAACTTTCGGCTCATAAGTCTTTGTATAAATCCCATAATAGTAAATCGTAGCAGTTGAAAGTTCCACGTTGATACTGTCAAAATCTCTTGTGAAAATGCTGTGCCTGTCTGCGTGGAAAAAATCAGACGGACAATCATAAAATTCAGAACTATCCTCCCTTAAAAATAATGGCAGTATGTGTATTTCATTTCCGCTTCGGTTGACAAGAACATAAAAACGTGGAATGAGGGCAGAATACTGTGTTTTCATTGCGATATACATATCATCTAAATCATCAAGAAGATACTCGGAGCAGGAGTTGTTGTAAAAGACGTATTGCAAGGCAGTATCATCTTTTTGAGTATTTTCCATAGGCACATTTTCCCCGTAAAGCCAACGTAAGTCTACATCTAAAGAGTCGGCAATCAGTTCCATTTTATCGGCTTTCGGATTGTACTGTCCTGAAAGATAGGAACTGAACGCTCCTTTGCTGATACCAGTATCTTTGACTATATCCACCTGTTTTTTATTTTTTGCTTTCATGGCAAATTTAATCCGTTCTGCGATTGTATTCATCTGAAAACCCTCTCTTTCCATATCTCATTATAACTTCTCATATCTTATCGTCTAAGGACACTATACCACAAGTTCAGAAAAAAGGAAACAAAAAGTTCATAAAAAACTAAACTTTCTATTGCAAAACGAATGTGTATGTGCTAATATACGATTAAGTTCAGAAATAACTGAACTAAAAAACGACGTCGTAATAGGAAAATGAAATATGAGAAACTGACCTATCGGTTCAACGGGGAGAAAGGAACGTGTATGCAGATTACATTGACAAAAGAACAGGTAAAAGAAGCCTTTGGAGAACTTCGCTTTATGGGTGCGGATAACTGTTACCGCTATGATAAAGACAGTAAGAAGAAAACAGAGGAAGTGGAAGCCTTAAAACTTCATCTTGGAAGCATGAAACTTGGAAACAGCGTGGATATTCGCTTGGAAGCAACGGAACTTCCGAAGATTGAGCCTTATGCTGTGGTGGAACTGGAAGAACCAGTTTATGCCCCTTATGTGCAGAGAGGAAATTTCCCTGTATTAGTGGAGAAGATTATCTGTAAGGGTATCCGCCCTGTTCCAAACAAAAATATGTAGGCGGTCAAAGTTCCTGTCCTCGTTCTGACGTACCAAACGGCAGGTTGAGGGCAGGGCAATGGCAACGCCGTTGCAGATAAGGAGGTTTGATAAATTTGGAAGAAAGAAGCGGAAGTTTTCTTCCAGAACTCCCCTACACTAACAGGGGAGTAATACGACAGAAAGAAGAATTAAGTGCCTTGATAGATTGGTGTCAGATAACCATTAAAGAAGTTCCGTTAGAAGCGGTCATAGAAGATGTGCTGAGAATACCTATGGAACTTATGACGGTAACAGGCTATGAAAAAGGGATTGCAGGACATGAGGTTGTGGCAATCTTCGATAATATCAAGGTGCTAAAGCCGACAGGAAATGCACAGTATCAAGGCTTTCAGATTTTAATGAGCGGGAAAGGCTGTCGCAACTATGAAAATTTTTTACAACTCAATGAGGAAACATGGTTTGATTTCTTAAACAGAGTTTGTCAGTATCATATCAATTTTCCTCGGATTGATTTGGCGATAGACGACAGAAAACCGTATTTGAGTATTCCCGATTTGATTATACGGACAAAAGAGGGATTGCTTTCTACAAAACTAAGAGATATAGATTTTCACGACTCAGGAGAATTGAAAGAGGAAGTGTTTCAGAGTAAAGGTGGCAGTCTTTATCTCGGCAGTTCAGCCAGCAATTTGAGATTGGTATTTTATGAAAAAGGATATGAACAGAATAAAAAGTATGGAATAGAATTAGATGAAAATTGGAACAGATATGAATTGAGATTTCGGCAGGAAATGGCAGTAAGTGTAGTACAGGAATTATTGAGATATAGAGATGTGGCAGGACTGGCAATGGAAGTATTGAACAGCAAAATACGATTTTTAGAAAAGCCGACAGACAGCACGACAACACGAAAAAGACTTTATCCAACCTATAAAGCATGGGCGGAATTGATGAAAGACATAGGCAAGGTGAAACTTACTATGCAACCACAGAAGAAAAGTTTACAAAAGGTGTGGGAGTGGCTAGAAAAGTATGTTGCACCGTCTTTGAAACTGTTTGCAGAGGTTGGAAAAATAGAGCAGAGAGATTATATTGGTAATCTTATAGCAAATGGAAAAATGAATATCACACAAAAGCAGTTGTATGATGATTATATAAAAGCAAGAAAATTAGGCGAAAGGGGGTAATCGTATCGAGAAAGCACTACTAAATATAAATGAATTTTGTGAGTATATGGGGATTGGGAAAACAAAGGCAAGAGAATTGTTGAACAATCCTAAAAATAGATTTACAGTACGCATAGGTAATCGGTTGTATGCAAATAAGAAATTACTTGATGAATGGCTGGAATATCAATGTAAAAGGGCTTGAAAAGAAAATGAGGTGTCGATATAATGAAAATTGAAATATTTACTTTACCATATTTCTTTCAGTAGAAGAAAGGAAAGTTTGGTATGGGTAAAGATTTAAAGGGCAAGGAACTCGGTAAGGGAATTTCACAGAGAGCAGACGGACGCTATATTGCAAGATTTACAAGCAAAACAGGGAAACGTAAAACGCTTTATGATTTTAAACTGAATGAATTAAAACGGAAGTTACGAGAAGCGGTTTATGAAGATGAACATGGTTTGAATGGCAATGGCGAAAGTATCACTTTAAACGCATGGTATGTAACGTGGACAGAGTTGTATAAGAAGAAAACAGTCAAAATGACTACGATATATAAAAACCACAGTTACTACAATTCAAGAGTGAAGAACTCTATCGGAAAGATGTATTTGCAGGACATTAAAACATATCACGTTCAGAAGTTTTTGAATGATTTGATAGACAGCGGTCTTGCACATGGAACGGTATCGAATATCAGATTTATGTTAAGCGATATGCTTGACAAAGCGGTGTTGAGCGAATACATTAGAAAAAATCCCTGTATCGGTGTGGAGATGCCAAAAGAAGTGAAAAAGGAAAGGCGTGTATTAACAAAAGAGGAACAGGAGAAATTTTTTACATTTGCTTCTTCCTATATACACATCAATGTGCTGAAATTTGCTGTGACAACAGGTTGTCGGATTGGAGAAGTGCTTGGACTGAAATGGGAAGATTGTGACTTTGGAAAAAGAGAAATTACAATCAATAAGACAATCCATTATTCAAAGGCTTCCAGTCCCGTTGAGGGTTCAAAGTTTTTCTATACGACCGCAAAAACCATATCCAGTAATCGTGTCATTCCTATGACAGATGAAGTGTATGAGATTTTGCAAAATCAGAAGATAAAGCAGACGGAACAAAAGATGTGGAAACGCTCGATATGGAGACAGCATAAAGAATTTCAAAATTTGGTATTTACCTGTTCGGACGGTTCACCGGTTTACTATTACAACGTCAATAGTGCAATCAAAGACTATGTAGCGAAAATCAACGTGATAGAGATTGAACTGGCAAAGGAAGAAAAGAGAGAGCCGAAGATATTTGAACTGTTTACCTGTCATACCCTGCGACATACATATGCTACAAGGTGTTATGAAAATGGAGTAGACCAACAGGTAGTGCAGAAACTTTTAGGTCATTCCACGTTGGCAATGACAACTGATTTATACACGCATGTTTCAGAAGAAAAGAAAAAAGAAGAAGTAGCTGAACTGAAAATATTGGCTTAAAATTGGAGTAAAAATGGAGTAAATCAGAAGATAGATAGCGAAAAACAGCGTAAAATCAACGTTTTCAAGTGGATATAAACATTGTACAGAAATAAAACACAGCCCTGGAGAATTGTAACAGTTCCCAGGGCTTTTTGAATGTGTGCAAGTTCAATAAGAGACGGCAGAAAGAAACAATGTCATATTATTTCTTTTTGCCTTTCATCATGTTTAAAATCATATCCGCCTTTTTTCGCTCGCTTTCCGGCATGTTCTGTTTTAATACCTCCACAATCAAGTCCGTCTCTGAGGCTTCGAAGCCAACGCCTTTTTTCTGGGCGGCAGAAGAAGCAGCCATCAGGGCTGCAGCCATGTCCTTTGGAGTAGAACCTTTTTCCTGACCGGCCATTTCCATAAGAAATTGCAGCTTTTCCGGGGATATATTTTTCAGTTGGGGATTATTCAATAAAAATGATGGATCCATAGATTCTCCTTTCTGAGGGGCAACTTAAGTGAATAGCGTTTCGTAGGCCGAGAACATCTGCACATAATTTGTGAGCATGTCAATGGTTTCCTGTTCTTTCTCCGTACAAAACTCCCGGAGGGCGTTCAGCATCTGTAAGGGCAGGGGCTCTTCATCCTCCTGGACGGAGCAGATCTGCATGGAGGCTCCGGGATTGTTAAAAATAGAGACCGTGCGCTGCAGCTCCATGAATTTGATGAGAAAAGCCATGGTTTTCTGATTGGCATTGTTGATGTAGGGGATGGCGGCCTTTAACATCTGAAGCTGCCGATCCTGGACTAAAGAATCGAAGGTAGTGGCGTTTGTTTGATTTTCCTGTTCCATAGCATTACCTGTTTTTATTTCATCCTATGAGAAAAAAAGAAGAAATATAACTGTATTTTTGGAATTGCATATATTGTATAGAACAAAACCATTGCGCCGAGATAAGAAAGGAAAAATTATGGGTAAATTGATTATAGATGGAAACAGCGTATATGAGGTGGATGAAGAATGTATGAAAAAAAAGCATCCTTCCGGTATCCCTCCATATGCGCAAAATTGCGTAATTATGGAGAAGGAAGAACAAACGCCCAAGGATCAACAGGAAGGAAAGCATCCTGCCGGCAGCCGATAACCGGGGGCGGCAGAAGATAGGCATTGTCTTTTTATTTTTCTAAATGATAAATGGGATGCCCCGCAGGCGGTCTGTAGATGATTCGCTGCGGGGTATTCTGCTGCGGGGGATTTGACGACAGGAAGGGGACCCAGCAAAGATTTTGCGCAATACAAAGCTGGCCCCTGGGGGCCAAATGCTCTCCCAGGGGCCAGGTGCAGCGCTGTGGAAATTAGCAGCAGAATCCGCCGCCGTTGTTGCCGTTGCCGCAGCAGCACAGAAGCAGCAAGATAATCCAGATGCTGTCGCATCCGCATCCGCCGTTGTTGCCGCCGAAGAATCCGCCGTTATTGCCGTTGCCGCAGCAGCACAGTAAGAGAATAATCCAAATCCAGGAACCGCACCCTCCGTTGTTGCTCTCACATCCGCATCCACAGTTTGTTGCAGCTAAATCACTCATGTTTTAAATCCTCCATAATTTTGATTACAGTTTACTATATGTGGGGAGCTTGTAACAGGTGCCGTTTTTTTTGAAAAAAATTTTTGCTTATTTGGAAAAAGAGTGCTATGATAGTTTTGGGCTTTTTCAAATCCGCCCAGATATAGAATTGTTGTAAGGGGAGATGCGCATGAATGAAGTCATAACAAAGCTGTATGAGATGGAAGAGACTGCCGGAAGAATTTTAGCGGACGCCCAAAGGTATAAGGAACGCCTGACAGAGCAGAAAGAGCTAGAACAGCGGGCCATGGAAAAAGAACTGGAACGAGAGCTTAAGAGGTATTTGGAGCAGGAAGAAAAAAAGCTTCGCCTGGAAGCGGCTGAGAAAATCCGGCAGTTGGAGCTAAAGCATGATCTTCAGATACAGGAATTGGACAAGAAGTACGACGGACATTTCCCGGAGCTGTCAGAAGAGATTTTTCAGAGAATAACAGAGGTGTAGCAGATGAAGCTGATGCATTACAGTGGGCTGATTACAAAAACCAGGGCCATGAGCGGAAAGCTTTTAGAGCAAAAGCAGCTCCATGAGCTGACAGAACTTGCCACGGTAAGCGAAGCCGTAGATTTTTTAAAGGAGACGGCAGGGTATCAGGAAGTCTTTCAGGACCATGAAGGAATCTGGCACAGAGGACAAGCGGAGGCGGTGATTCGCAACTCCTTATATCAGGATTTCGAAAAATTATACCGATTCTCCAACAAAGAGCAGCGTCTGGCATTCCGTTATGTGTTTTTTCGGTACGAGGTGGATTTGCTCAAACGTCTGGTCAAACATTTGTTTCGGAAAGAACAGCAGGAATTGGAAAAATATTCGGACGTTTTTTTTCGGGAACATGCAGCCTTCTCTATAGAGCAGGGGAGACGCTCTAAGGATATGGGAGAGTTGGAGCAATGCCTGGCCGGAACAAGGTACGAAACACTATTTATGCAGTTGCGTAATCACGAACGGAGCCGATATGCCGATTATGCAATCGGGCTGGATCTTTTTTATTATGATACGGTTTTTCGAGAAATCAAAGGAATGAAGCCTTCCGAGATGAAATCCGTGCTGATGCAGATTTACGGGACACGCATCGATTGGCTGAATATTATGTGGATTTACCGTTCCAAGCGGTTTTATGACCAGACGCCGGGAGAGATTATAGCTTGGATGATCCCCCACAGCTACCGCCTGAAGAAAAAAGAACGAGAGCTTATGGCAGATGCGGCGGATCCGGAAGAATTAAATCGGATTTTGGCGCGTACGGGATATTTTACAGGGAAAGATGCTTTCGTTCATATGGAGGATGAGATTTCCTACCGGAAAGTCATTGAAGATATGTATGCCAAGGTAACTAGGAAGTATCCGGTATCCATGGCCCCAGTGATGAAATATATCCATGAAAAGGAGCTGGAAATTGGGCGGCTGACTACGATAATCGAAGGGATCCGCTATCAAGTGGCGCCCAGGGACATCAAAGATTTTATTTTGATTACCAAATAAGGAAGCGGAGGAGCGATTGTGGTTGAGAAGATGAAACTACTGCATATTACAGGACCCAAGCACGATATCGACCGGGTCATGAGGCAGTATCTGGTAAAATATGAAATACATTTTGAAAACGCTATGTCCAGCCTTGGTTCCATCAACAATGTACGTCCCTTTGTAGAAACAAATATTTACAAGGATGTGTACCAAAATGGGGAGGAACTGCTGAAATATCTGGACCGGCAAGGGAATGAGACCTTGTACGAGATGGCGCCGGGGGCGGCCGGAGAACTGATTCAGGATGCTTATGAGCATACCAAAATGATTCAGGGGCGTCAGAGAGAGCTGACGAAAAAGAACCAGGAATTAAAAGATTTTATGGAGGAGCTGTCCTCTTTTCGGAATCTGGATTTCGAATTTAAAAAAATGCTGGATTTTCGGTTTATTAAGTTTCGCATCGGCCGGATTCCCATTGATTATTATCACAAATTGGAGACCTATATCCAGGAAGTAGCTTATACCTTGTTCTATGAATGCGACAGTGATGAGGAATATGTGTGGGGCGTCTATTTTGTCCCCTACATGCATGCGGTGGAAATTGACGCCATGTATCTTTCCTTCCATTTTGAACAGTTGTATATGCCGGATTCCTTTGAAGGGACGCCGGAAGAGGCGTATCAGGCGGCGTTAAAAGAGATTGAGGCCAATGAAGAAGAAAATCTCAGGCTGTCGGAACAGATGCACGATCTTTTAAAAGAAAACCGTCTGGAGCTCATGTCCGCTTGTCAATCCTTAAAGGATTACAGTGAAAATTTTGATATCCGCAAGCTGGCGGCCTGTACCAGAACGGAGAACGACGGAGAATACTATATTCTCTATGGATGGATGTCCAGAAAAGACGCCAAAGCCTTTCAAAAGGAGATTGCAGAGGATGAAGCGGTTCACTGCATAGAAGAGGCTATGGAAGAAAATCTGGCCACCAGCCCGCCTACCAAATTAAGAAATCCTAAGATCTTAAAGCCCTTTGAAATGTTTGTGGAAATGTACGGCCTGCCGGCGTATAACGAGATGGATCCCACGTTGTTTGTGGCGCTGACCTATACCTTGATGTTCGGCATTATGTTTGGAGATGTGGGGCAGGGGCTGTTTTTGGTAGTAGGAGGTTTCCTGTTATATCGTATAAAACAAATGCGCCTTGCAGGGATCATTGCCCTTGCAGGAATCTGGTCTACGGTCTTTGGATTTTTGTACGGAAGCTTATTCGGGTTTGAAGAATTAATTCCGGCTCTTTGGCGCCGTCCTATGGACGATATTATGGGGACTTTGATGATGGCCATTGCCTTTGGCGGTATTTTAATTATGCTTGCTATGGTGTTAAATGTCATCAACGCCATTCGATCCAGAGAGTATGGCAGACTGATCTTTGGCCAAAGCGGCCTGGCGGGCTTGGTATGTTATGGATTCACAGCCTTGTGCGTCGTCTTGTTTGCTACCGGCCACCACTTGCCTGCAGCCGTGATTATGGCGGTGATGCTGGGACTTCCCCTTTTGGCTATTTTGCTGAAAGAGCCTCTGGCCCATCTGGTGGAAAAAAAGGGCCGGCTGTTTCCGGAAGGAAGCAAAGTAATGTTCTTTGTAGAGGCCTTGGTGGAACTCTTTGACGTGGTGTTAAGCTATGCCACCAATACGATTTCCTTTGTCCGGGTAGGGGCGTTTGCCTTAAGCCATGCAGGCATGATGGGAGTGGTTATGACCTTGGCAGGCCTGGAAAAAGGCTCTCCCAATTGGATCATTATTGTGTTAGGCAATATTTTGGTGACGGGATTAGAAGGGCTTGTAGTAGGCATCCAGGTACTGCGCCTGGAATATTACGAGATGTTCAGCCGTTTTTATAAAGGCAGCGGAAAGCCTTTTGTGGCTTTCCATAAAAAGGAGCATTCCCAGGGCGGTTCCAATTAACAGAGCCGTTTACAAACAGAAGACGGAAAAAGCAAGTACAGGAGGAGCGTTTTTATGATTACGAAAATAATTTTAGTTCTGATTTTGATCAGCAGCATTTTATTCCCCTTTGGAGCGTTTTTGTTTAGTAAAAAGAAGGAAGGGAGCTTTAAGGCAGCGTTGGGATTTAACTTGTTCTTCTTTTTCGGAACCCTTGTAATAGCGGATATTCTGCTATTTGGGGGCAAGGTACATGCAGCTTCCGGAGCTCCGGAGGCTGCAGCGGAAGGCTGGAGATATTTGGCGGCGGCTTTATCTACAGGTTTGTCTTGCATCGGCGCCGGAATAGCCGTAGCAAGCGCGGCAAGCGCAGCGCTGGGGGCCTTGAGTGAAGATTCCAGCATTATGGGTAAGGCGTTGATTTTCGTGGCTTTGGCAGAGTCCATTGCCTTGTATGGACTGCTGATTTCCTTCTCCATCTTAGGCTAGGGGATATGCTATGAAGATGTTTTTGATTAGCGATAACCGGGATACCTACACCGGGATGCGTTTGGCCGGAGTGGAAGGCGTAGTGGCCCATGAACGCCGGGAAGTAGAGGAAGCTGCCCGGCGGGCCCTTTTAGACAATGAAGTGGGCATTATCCTTGTGACGGAGATCCTTGGAGAGCAGTTTCCGGATATTTGGGACGAGATCAAGCAGAACCGCAGGCTGCCTCTGTTGGTGGAGATTCCGGACCGTCACGGTACGGGAAGGAAGGAAAATTTCATAACAGATTATGTAAATGAAGCCATTGGCTTAAAATTGTAAGACGTGTTTGAATAAACCCCCATGACACGCTCTGGGAAGGAATTACAATGGAAAATAGAGAGAAGCTGAATATTTTTTACACATCGGCCTTAGAGGCTGCCAATAAGCGCAGCAGTGAGGATATGCGTAAGTTTGGCGCGTTGATGGAACAGCGGATGGAAGAGTTCCGAAAGCAGAAAAAGGAAGAGCTTACCTCCCGTTATAAGACAGAGGCCGAAAAACTGAAACGGGATTTGAACCGGCAGGTTTCAGAATCTACGACAGAGTTGAAACGCAGGCTGAACGAACGCCAGCAGGAAAAAAAGGAAGCGCTTTTTGATATGGTATCTTCCAAATTGGAGGCCTATCGGAAAACGGAAGGCTACAATGATTATTTGATTGCCAAAATCCAGATGGCAAAGGAATTTGCCCGCCAGGAAGAGGTAGTGATTTATATGGATCCTACGGACCAGGACAGAAAGGAATTTTTAGAGGGGGCCTGCGGATGCTCCCTTATGGTAAGCCAGCAAGAATTTGGAGGCGGAATCCGGGCGGTAGTGCGCTCTAAGAACGTCCTGATTGACGAATCCTTTCAGACGAAGCTGAACCAAGAACGGGAGGCATATACCTTTTAATATGGGAGGAGTTTCCAAATCATGAGTACAACAGGAAAAATTTACGGGATCAACGGCCCTATTGTAACGATTTTAGGCAATCAGGGCTTTCAGATGTCAGAGATGGTATATGTGGGCCAGGGGCGGCTGGTGGGAGAGGTCATCGGCCTGTCCAGAGAAGAGACCACGATTCAGGTATTTGAAGAGACCACGGGCCTTCGGCCGGGAGAGATGGTAGAAGGAGCAGGGAGGGCTATTTGCGTTACCTTGGCCCCAGGTATTTTGACGAATATTTTTGACGGAATACAGCGTCCCTTACAGTCCATTGCAAAGGTGGGGGGAGCGTTTATTCCCACAGGCGTCAATGTGGAAACTTTGGACAAGTCCAAGCGATGGGAGACAAAAATTTGCGTGTCCAAGGGAGAGCGGATTTACCCGGGAACGGTATTGGCTGAAGTACCGGAGACCCAGGCAATCCTTCATAAGGTACTGACTCCTTTTGACGTGTGCGGCATCGTAACCCATGTGGTCTGTCATGGGGCTTACACTATAGAAGAACCCTTGGTAACGGTGGCGCTGGATGAAGGAGGAAGCCGCGAGCTTACCATGACCCAGCAGTGGCCCATTCGTGTTCCCCGGCCGGTAACCAGGCGGTTTCCCGCAGAACGGCCTCTGATTACCGGGCAGCGGATTTTGGATACGCTGTTTCCCATAGCAAAAGGAGGAACGGCAGCCATTCCCGGCGGCTTTGGAACCGGAAAAACCATGACCCAGCATCAGTTGGCCAAGTGGTGCGATGCGGACATTATTATTTATATTGGGTGCGGGGAGCGGGGAAATGAGATGACAGACGTGTTAGAGGAATTTTCCAAGCTGGTAGATCCCAAGACCGGAAATCTTTTGATGGACCGCACTACCTTGATTGCCAATACATCCAATATGCCGGTGGCGGCTAGAGAAGCCAGTATTTATACGGGACTGACCTTGGCGGAATACTACCGGGATATGGGATATCATGTCGCCATTATGGCAGATTCCACTTCCCGCTGGGCGGAGGCCTTAAGAGAGCTGTCCGGGCGTTTGGAGGAAATGCCGGCGGAAGAGGGCTTTCCGGCCTATTTGGCTTCCCGGCTTTCAGCGTTTTACGAGCGGGCAGGATATGTGGAGAATTTAAATGGAACCGACGGCAGCGTTACCATTATCGGAGCGGTGTCTCCTCAGGGAGGCGATTTTTCCGAGCCGGTGACCCAGAATACCAAACGGTTCGTCCGCTGCTTTTTAGCCCTGGACAAATCTTTGGCCTATGCCAGGCATTATCCGGCCATTAACTGGCTTACCAGCTATACGGAATATTTAAATGATTTGGCCCCCTGGTACCGGGATCATGTGGATCCGAATTTCGTCTATTGCAGGAATCAGATTTTGAATCTGCTGACCACAGAAAGCCGCTTAAATGAGATTGTAAAGCTGATCGGAAGCGACGTGCTGCCAGACGATCAAAAGCTGGTACTAGAGATTGCCAGGGTGATCCGTCTGGGATTCTTACAGCAGAATGCGTTTCATGCAGAGGACACCTTTGTGCCCTTGGAAAAGCAGTTAAAAATGATGGAGATTATTCTGTATCTCTATGAAAAATGCAAATCTTTAATTGAAATGGATATGCCTATGGCATTGCTGAGAGAAGACGCGGTGTTTGAAAAAATCATCGCTATAAAATATGACGTTGCCAACAAGGAATTGGAGAAATTCCAGGAATACCGAAAGATGATTGATGATTTTTACCAGAAAATCATGGATGCAAATGCATAACAGGAGGGAAGTATGTCAATCGAATATTTAGGATTAAGTGAAATTAACGGTCCCCTGATTGCAGTGGAGGGCGTCCAGGACGGCTTTTATGAGGAAATGGTAGAATTTGTCGTAGAAGGTAATCAAAAGAAGCTGGGAAGAATTGTGGAGATCAATGAGGATAAAGCCGTGATTCAGGTGTTTGAAAGCACCGACGGCATGTCGTTGAATAACACCCACACCCGGCTCACCGGGCGTCCTATGGAAATCGGCCTTTCCGAGGATATATTAGGGCGCACGTTTAACGGATTGGGAGAACCCATTGACGGATTGGGGAAAATTACGCCGGAATGTGTGAAGAATGTCAATGGGATGCCCCTAAATCCCTGCTGCAGAGAGTATCCCAGGAATTATATCCGCACCGGCATTTCAGCTATTGACGGTTTGACGACCCTGATTCGGGGACAGAAGCTGCCTATTTTTTCTGGGAACGGACTGCCTCACGACCAGCTTGCCGCCCAGATTGTGGAGCAGGCTTCCCTGGGGGAGGGCTCTCAAGAGGAGTTTGCCATTGTGTTTGCCGCTATGGGGGTAAAATACGATGTGGCGGAATTTTTCCGCCGGACCTTTGAAGAGAGCGGCGCCAGCTCCCACGTGGCTATGTTTTTGAATCTCAGTAACGACCCGGTGGTGGAACGGTTGATTACCCCCAAGGTGGCTTTGACGGCCGCAGAGTACCTTGCCTTTGAAAAGCATATGCATATTCTTGTAATACTTACGGATATGACCAGTTTTGCGGAAGCCATGCGGGAAGTCTCTTCTCTAAAGGGAGAGATTCCCAGCCGAAAAGGGTATCCCGGGTATCTGTATAGCGAACTTGCCACATTGTATGAACGGGCGGGGATTGTGGCGGGAGTGGAAGGCTCCGTAACCCAGATTCCTATACTTACTATGCCCAACGACGACATTACCCATCCCATTCCTGATTTGACGGGATACATTACCGAGGGGCAGATTGTGTTGGAACGTTCCCTGCATCAGAAGACGATTTATCCCCCGATTCAGGTGCTTCCTTCCCTTTCCCGTCTCATGAAAGACGGTATCGGCGCCAAATTCACCAGAGAGGACCATCAGGATGTGGCCAATCAGCTGTTTTCCTCCTATGCGCGAGTGGGAGAAGCCAGAGATTTGGCCAGTGTAATTGGAGAGGATGAATTGTCCCAGGTGGATAAGCAGTATTTGAAATTTGGCGCGGCCTTTGAACAGGAATTTGTAGCCCAGGGGCCTTCCGAAAACCGCAGCATTCAAGAGACGTTAGATATTGGCTGGCGGCTGCTTTCCATTCTTCCCAAAGAGGAATTAGACCGGATCGATACGAAAATACTGGAAAAATATTACGTAGGACAAAAGGCGGAAGCGTCGGCAACATAGCTTCTGCTTGCGTCTCACATCCATAAGGAGCTGATCAGGATGGATCCAAATACATTTCCCACTAAGGGAAACTTGATTTTAGCCAGAAATTCTCTGGCCCTTTCCCGCCAGGGGTTTGATTTGATGGACAAGAAGCGGAATATTTTAATCCGGGAGCTGATGGAGCTGATTTCGGAAGCTACGGATATCCAGTCGGATATCGACCGGATTTTCCGGGAAGCCTATCAGTCCTTGCAGAAGGCAAATATCCAGATGGGCATTCATGAAGTGGAGGCTTTTAGCGAAACCGTTCCGGTGGAGCGTTCTGTTCAGATTAAGCGGCGCAGTGTGATGGGAACAGAGATTCCCCTGGTGGAATATGAAGAGGAGGAGCGAAAGCCCTCCTTTGAATTCTATGGGACGACCATTTCCCTGGATGAAGCCAAGGAAAAGTTCGGACAGGTAAAGAAGCTGACAGTCCGTCTGGCTCAGGTGGAAAATTCTGCTTATCGTCTGGCTGTGAATATTAAGAAAACTCAAAAACGGGCCAATGCCTTGCAGAATATTACCATTCCCCGGTTTGAGCGTCTTACCCGGGAGATTCAAAACGCCCTGGAAGAAAAAGAGCGGGAAGAATTTACCAGATTGAAAGTGATTAAGCGTATGCAGAAAACATAAGGGATGCGGACGAATTCTTATAACATATCCCGGTACAAAAAGGAGCGTTTATGAACGACTACGAAAGAGCCCTTCAAATTGTTGCGGAAGTGAAAAAAGCCGTTGTGGGAAAAGATGAGTGTATTGCCATCAGCATAGCGGCTATTTTGGCAGGCGGCCATATTTTGTTAAACGATATTCCAGGGGTAGGAAAGACCACGTTAGCATCCGCCCTGGCGAAGGCTATGTCTTTGGTATCCAATCGTGTGCAGTTTACCCCGGACGTGCTTGCCTCTGACATTTTAGGGTTTTCCGTGTATGAAAAGGCCACGGGTCAGTTTGTCTATCAGCCCGGAAGTATTTTGTGCAATCTGTTTTTGGCGGACGAATTGAACCGTACCTCTCCCAAAACCCAGTCGGCGCTTTTGGAAGCCATGGAGGAGGGACAGGTGACGGTAGACGGCAAGACTCGCAGGCTTCTGAAGCCTTTTTTGGTCATTGCCACCCAAAATCCCTTTGGAAGCGCGGGAACTCAGATGCTGCCGGAGTCTCAGCTAGATCGTTTCATGGTGAGCATGAGCCTGGGATATCCGAGTTTAGAGGATGAAATCAATATTTTAAAAGGACAGCACAAAGAGCATGCCGCCCAGCCTGTGATTACGGCTCAGGAGCTGCTTCATCTTCAATCCCTGGTAGATCAGATTTATGTCCACGAAGAAATTTATCAGTATATTGGGAGGCTGGTGCACCGCACCAGAAACCAGGAACAGATTGCTCTTGGGGTCAGCCCCAGAGGGGCGATTTGCCTGGTGAAAATGGCCAAGGCGCTGGCTTTTTTACGCCAGCGGGAATTTGTAGTGCCTAAGGACGTTTCGGATATGGCGCTGCCTGTAATGGGACATCGGATTTTAGAAAGCAGCCGGGCCAAAGCCTCCCAACGAACCAAGGAGCAGCTGATCACACAGATTTTGCAGGAGGAAAAGCCTCCTTCTTTGAAGAGGGTGCGTCAATGATCCCATGGATTGTATATGGATTTCTTTTCTTTGGGACGGTTTATGGAGGAATTATTTATCATAGCAGTTCCCTTTTATTTCTGGCAGGGGTACTCCTGTTGCCTCTGTTTTTGTACTTGCTGCTTTTGGCGCAGCGCCCCCTGCTGAAATTGTGGACAGCTGAAAAAAAATATGTGCTTATGGCAGACGAAGAGATGTCCCTAAAGCTGATTGCACATAATCAAAGCCCTTTGCCCATACGACGTCTCAGATTGCGCCTGACCATGAAAAATCTGACTACAGGGGAACGAAGAAGACGAAAATTATCTTATGCCTTAGGCGGGAGGCGCACAAATCTTTTGATAGAAGAGAAAGCAGGCTACGGGATCTGGGAAGTTTCTTGGGACCGTATCCGAATGTACGATCTGCTTTCTTTTTTTCATATTCGAAAATGGAAGCGTATCTGTTGTGAAGCAGTATGTCTGCCCAAAAAGCAGGAGGTGAACCTTGTCTGCAGAAGAGAGGAAGGGGATGGAAAGCCCGAATCCCATGGGTTTTTGGCTGTGGGAACGAAAGACCGGACAGAGATTTGCCAGATACGGGAATACCGGGCGGGGGACCGTCCCTCGGATATTCATTGGAAGCTGTCGGCCAAACGAGAGCAGCTTCAAGTGAAAGAATATGGAAGCCCAGGCGGGAGCCGGATGACCTTGGCGCTGAGCGCGGACCAACGGGAGCAAGAATGGATGGAACTGGTATATAGTCTGTTAAGCGGATGCGCAAATTTATTCCGAAATCTTTTTCTGGTATGGAAGGAGGAGAAAACCGGAACCCTTTGGGAATGGGATGTGCACGGGCAGGGCGGAGAAATGATCGCCATGGAATTATTGCTGCGTCATCTTCCCGGAAAGCTGTCTCGTCAGGAGCTTGTATCGTTAGAGGATGTTTTATGGGTGGAGGGCGACTTTTCATTCTATTGGGATCGTATAAAAATTCATGCATTTTCTCGGGGACATGTAATGGAAGAGCTGATGGAGACGGAGTTGACATTATGAAAATATGGAATCTGGTATCCAGATTTGCCAGCCTGCTGTTTCTTCTGATGGCAGTATTTTTGGCTCTGCAGGATGGAATGAAAATAGAATGGTGGGGCGTCAGAGAGATTTTATGCATTTGCATTATAATTTCCCTTTACGTAACCTTATGCTATAGCAGCAGGGCGACGGCATGGGCAGGATTTTTTGGGGCGTTGGTATTTGGATTTTGGATGGAATCCGCCTGTCACAAGGAGCTTATTCAGGAGCTGCAAAGAATTTATAACCATGTGATACCCTTGATAAACCAGTATTATCGCACGGATTTTGCAGCAGGAGAGACGATTAGAGGAAGCGACAGCCGTTTTTTGCTGGTGTTTGTTGCTTTGTTTTTGGGACTGTGGTTCGGTGTGGGCGTTGCCTCGGCAAGATGGAGGCCTCTTTTGTGGGTGGTATTGGCTCCCGCCTTTTGTTCGGGGCTTCTTTTGGGATATGCCCCAGGGCTTACGGCGGCCGCCTGCCTGGTAGGAGGCCTGGGCATGTTGCTTTTGGTTTCCGAAAAAGAGGAGAGCCGCCGGGAGATTCAGGCGAAAAGATTGTGTGCCGGCGTACTTCTTGTAATTAGCCTGTTATCTGCTGTTTTGCTGAAACCAGTGTCTCAGAGACTGCTGACGTATCATGAGCCTTTGAAATCATATCAGTTATCTTTGGAAGATAAGGCTTTGGAACTGATGGAAGACAATCGTCTCTGGAACGATTTGCGCTGGCGCATGGGAGGATATCAAAAAACGGCCGTGCTTTCCAATCAGCCTCCGGGATTGACGGAGGAAGTGATATTTGAGCTTACCACAAACCATCTTCCTAAGGCGCCTGTGTATCTGAAGACTTTTACCGGGTCGGTATACGATCAGGGAGTCTGGAGCGATTCTATGAGAGAAGCCTTTGGAGCTTTTGCAGAAAAAGAGGGCAGCACCGGGGAAGCATACGGCAGAAGGGTGATCACCTGGGGATATGAAAGGCAGAAAGAGATGGGACAAGAGCCGGATCAGATTACCATTCGGATTCGGACGCATACAGGGGCTTTTAGCCCGCTGCCTTATTATAGTAATGTTCCGAATGATGCAAAAATAATCGGAGACAGCGGAATCCGCGTATCAAAAGATACGTATCAATTCACTGGATTCTTAGATCTTTCCAGAGATAATTCGGATCAAGTCAGTATTAGGGCCGAAGATGATGGTATGCAAGAGTCGGTATTTTTGGATGAAGCTTACAGCAATTTTGCTTCCCAGTCTTATACGAAGCTTCCGAAAGATCAGCTGGAAAGGCTTTTGCGCCAAAAAGAGCAGGCTTGGGAGTTATTAATCCACAGCAGATACAGTTTTGATTTAGAGCCGGTTCCTCCAGGAGAAGACTTGGTGGAATTTTTTATCTTTGAACAGCAGAAAGGCTATTGTATGCATTTTGCATCTGCATATGTGTTGCTGAGCCGCGGATATGGGTCTCCTGCCAGGTATGCCAGCGGTTATCTGGTGCTTCCCCAGGATTTTGTGAAAAATGAAGACGGCACGTATACGGCCAAGGTCGCCCAAAAGCGGGCCCACGCCTGGCTGGAAGGATATAGTCTAGTAGCGGGCTGGCAGCCCATAGAAGTAACCCCCGGCAGTTATTATGAATCCTTACTGAACGCCAGCAGGAAGGCGAACGTGGAAGACTTGGTGGCAGATTTAGAACAAACAACGGAAGAACAGCAAGAGGAGGTTTTTAAGGAGCCCAAAGAGAATTTAGAAGAAAAAGAAGAACAACAGCAAAAAGAGAAAGAACAGATGCTGCAGGAAGAACAAAAGCCCCAGCAGGAAGAGCGTTTCCTGAGGGAAACAGGCCATCCCAAAGAGGAAACAGGAGGCCCGGGGGAAGTGAAAACGAAAATTCCCACATGGGTTTTGACGGCGTTTTCCTTTGTGGTTGGCGCAGCCCTTATGCTAGGTCTTATTTTGCTGCGGGCGAACTACGTAAAGGGAAAACGGATGCGCCGGATGACAGATCAAGATCCCAACCAAGGCGGCGCTGCTGCGGCAGAAGAAGTATTTCGGCTGTTGGAGCTGGCTGGTATCCCTTACAAGGAAGGAGAGGATGAGCTGGCATTTGCAGCAAAAGCGGAAGAGAAGCTGTCTTGTTTCAAAGAAGGTGAAGTTACGGCCTTTGTGGAAACTGTCCAGGTTTTAAGATATGCCAAAACGGGCGTTACACTCAACCAGCAGACGTATCTGTTAAATGTCTACCAAACCCTTCATCTGCATCTTTCTCATACCATGAGTCTGCCCCAAAAGCTGTGGTATAGCTACATCCTTCCAAGGATATAAGCGAAAAAGTATTGACGTAAATTGTATAATTGTATACACTTGAAGGTGGTTCAATAACAAGTAGGAAAAAGAAAGCCATGAAATACATGGAATCTATGGAGGATAAGCATGGAAAAAATTAAAATGACTACTCCGTTGGTAGAGATGGACGGAGACGAAATGACAAGAATTCTCTGGAAATTGATCAAAGAGGAGCTGCTGCTTCCTTTTATTGATTTAAAGACAGAATATTATGACTTGGGCTTGGAATACCGGAATGAAACCGACGATCAGGTAACCATTGATTCCGCCAATGCTACAAGAAAGTATGGCGTTGCAGTTAAATGCGCTACCATCACCCCCAACGCAGCCAGGGTTGAGGAGTACAATCTGAAAGAAATGTGGAAAAGCCCCAACGGAACCATCCGGGCAATGCTGGATGGAACGGTATTCCGGGCGCCTATACAGGTGAAGGGCATTGAGCCTTGTGTAAAAAACTGGAAAAAGCCCATTACCATTGCACGTCACGCCTATGGGGACGTCTATAAAGCGTCTGAAATGAAAATCCCGGGACCGGGACGGTGCGAACTGGTGTATACGGCAGAGGACGGAAGTGAGGTTCGGGAACTGATTCATGAATTTGCAGGGCCGGGGATCATTCAGGGACAACATAACCTGACAGGCTCCATTGAAAGCTTTGCCCGCAGCTGTTTTAATTATGCACTGGACATTCATCAGGATCTGTGGTTTGCCACAAAAGATACCATTTCCAAAAAATATGACCACACATTTAAAGACATTTTCCAGGAGATCTATGACAAGGAATATGAAAAACGGTTCCAGGAAGCTGGGATTGAATATTTCTACACCTTGATTGACGATGCGGTGGCTCGCGTAATGAAAGCAGAGGGAGGATTTATCTGGGCCTGCAAGAATTATGACGGGGATGTGATGAGCGATATGGTCTCCAGCGCCTGCGGCTCCCTTGCCATGATGACTTCCGTTCTGGTATCGCCGGACGGAACCTATGAGTATGAGGCGGCTCACGGAACGGTGCAGCGCCATTACTACAAGCATCTGAAAGGAGAAGAGACCTCCACCAATTCCGTGGCTACCATTTTTGCCTGGACCGGAGCGCTGCGCAAGCGGGGAGAATTAGACGGAAACAAGGAATTAAGCGCATTTGCAGATAAGCTGGAAGACGCATGTCTTTCTACCATAGAAGCCGGAAAGATGACGAAGGATCTGGCATTGATTACGGATTTAAAACAGCCGGAGGTATTAAACAGCCAGGAATTTATCAAAGCGATCCGGGTAAAGCTTGAGCAGATGCTGTAATCAGCAAACGAAACAGAACAAAGCAGGAGGACAATATGGTTTTAGCATGCCA
The DNA here is from genome assembly GCA_946549035.1 of uncultured Lachnospiraceae bacterium. GTDB lineage: Bacteria > Bacillota > Clostridia > Lachnospirales > Lachnospiraceae > 14-2. Next base: position 43,436 of record CAMNQH010000011.1, read on the forward strand.
GAATATAAGCAAGTCTTTCGGCACAGATGAGATTATCAGGCATGCTTCCTTTCATGTGGAAGCCAATGAAAAGGCGGCCATTGTGGGAATCAACGGCGCCGGAAAGACGACGCTTCTGCGTATTATTATGCAGGAAATGAAACAGGATTCTGGAGAGGTGATTATAGCCAAGGGAAAGACCATCGGCTATCTTCCCCAGAATCCGGATATTACAGGAAATCACACCATTTATGAAGAAGTCTTAAGCGCCAAAGAATACGTTATTTCTTTAGAGGGACGGCTGCGGGAAATGGAAGAGCAGATGACAGAAGTTCCTCCAAATGAACTGGAATCCTTTATGGAGTCCTACAACAGGCTTCACAAAGAATTTGAGGATTTGGACGGCTATACCTACAAAAGCGAGATTTCCGGGGTGTTAAAAGGCCTTGGATTTTCCCCGGAAGAATTTGAAAAACGGATGCAGGAGCTGTCCGGCGGGCAGCGCACCCGGGTGTGCTTAGGGAAACTTTTGGTGACGAAACCGGATATTATTTTATTGGATGAGCCTACCAACCATTTGGACATCGGCGCGATTACATGGCTGGAAAATTATTTGTCCAATTACCGGGGGGCCGTGGTAATCGTATCCCACGACCGGTATTTTTTGGACAAGGTGGTGGAGAAGGTGGTAGAGTTAGACCGAAGCAATGTCAGCGTCTATCTTGGCAATTACACCGCTTATGCGAAAAAGCGTTCCCAGGTGCGCCTTGCCCTGTTAAAGCAGTACTATAACCAGCAGCGGGAGATTAAGCATCAGGAAGAAGTCATTGCAAAATTAAAGTCATTTAACCGGGAGAAATCCATTAAGCGGGCAGAATCCCGGGAGAAGATGCTGGATAAGATAGAACGTTTGGAAAAGCCGACGGAAGAAAATACGGATATTAAGTTAAAGCTGGAACCAAGGGTAATAAGCGGAAACGATGTATTAAAGGTAGAACATTTGGCAAAGGCATATCCGGGGCAGCAATTATTTTCAGATATTGGTTTTGAAATAAAACGCGGCGAGCGGGTCGCCCTAATCGGGGACAACGGCACCGGAAAGACAACAATTTTAAAAATTATAAATGAAATGGTACAAGGGGACAAAGGGACCGTGACCTTAGGAGCCAATGTGCATATCGGGTATTACGACCAGGAACATCAGGTGCTTCATATGGAAAAAACCTTGGTAGAGGAGATTTCAGACGCATATCCTACCCTCACCAATACTCAAATCCGAAATGTGCTGGCTGCCTTTTTGTTTACCGGGGATGAAGTGTTTAAACGGATCGGCGATTTAAGCGGCGGCGAGCGTGGACGCGTATCCTTGGCCAAGCTGATGCTTTCAGAAGCAAACCTGCTGATTTTAGACGAGCCTACCAATCATCTGGACATTACTTCCAAGGAAATTTTGGAGCAGGCTCTAAACAGCTATACCGGAACGGTGCTCTTTGTGTCCCACGACCGGTATTTTATCAATAAGACCGGCACCCGCATTCTGGAGCTGACTGGTCAGACCCTTGTAAATTATTTAGGCAATTATGATTATTATCTGGAAAAATGCCAGGAGCTGACAAGGGTTTACGTCAAAGAGCAGGGCGGAAAGGAAGAAGCTCCTCGTTGGGAAGAAAGTGAAAATAAGAGAGACTGGAAGAAACAGAAAGAAGAACAAGCCAGAAAGCGGAAACGTGACAATGACTTGAAAAAAACAGAAACACAGATCGAAGAGACGGAAGGGGCCATTGCCCAGCTGGAGGAATCCTTCCAGGATCCAGAGATCGCCACAAATTCTGCAAAGCTGGGAGAATTGCAGAGAGAATACGAGGCTCAAAAACAGAAGCTGGAAGAATTGTATGAAATTTGGGATGAGTTGGCGTCCATGTGTTAATTATTTGACGCATTGACAGAAGTAGGCAGATTTTATATAATAGACAGGAGTTTTTGTGCCAAGGAGGAATCAATCATGAGTAAGGAGATATCCCAGGCGGTCATCCGGCGGATGCCCAGATATTACCGATATCTGGGAGAACTTTTGGATGTAGGCGTAGAACGGATTTCATCCAATGAGTTAAGCTCCAAGATGAAAGTGACGGCGTCTCAGATCCGGCAGGATTTGAATAACTTTGGCGGCTTTGGCCAGCAGGGGTATGGGTATAACGTCAAATATCTTTATGAAGAAATCGGTAAAATTCTGGGACTGGATCATCAGCATAATATCATTGTCATCGGCGCCGGAAATCTTGGCCAGGCATTGGCCAATTACGTCAAATTTGAAAAAAGAGGCTTTATGATTACGGGGCTGTTTGACGTAAATCCCGCCTTATCCGGCCTGTCCGTCCGGGGGATCGAGATTCGGATGCTGGATGAGCTGGAGGAATTTGTACAAAACAATAAGGTAGACATTGCAGCGTTGACCATGCCGAAAGAACGGGCGGAAGAAGTAGCCAACCGGCTGGTTGGCCTGGGAGTGAACGCCATTTGGAATTTTGCTCATCTGGATTTGGAGCTGCCGGACCATGTGGTGGTGGAGAATGTGCATTTATCCGACAGCTTGATGCAGTTATCCTACAATATTGTAAAAAAAGAATATAATGCAGAGAAGAAGTGATAGAGTATGGGATATCGTATCCGTGAAACCAGAACCGAACAGGATTTTTCTGCAAAGCTAAAAGGGAAAAAAATTCCTATCCTGGTCCTGGATCAAAAGTGGCACCATATTTTTACAGGAACGAAAAAACCGGATATCATATTAAAATATGAAAAACAGGTAGATGAAGAGCTGGCCCGGCAGGGACGGCTGACACAAGAGTTAAAAGAACTGAAAAAGTTAAAATCCACCTTGATGAAAAATATCATGGAGAATATGGAGGGCGCAGAACAAGAAGATCATCCCAGCTCCAAAAAGCTTTCCCAGGACCGGCGCCTGATTGATGAGATTAATGAAAAAATGGAACGCTGCGAGGATGACCTTTTAGAACTGCCTCACATACTTCGGCAAGCCAACGACAATTTAATGATCGAGACCATGAAGTATTGCTACGGGCTGCTTCGGACCAATGAGACGGATATCCAGGAGATTGGCGAATGGATTAAAAATATTCGCATCGAATTGAAAAAGCAAATCATCATAAAACAGAATGCAGAAATCAAGAACAAAGAGATTTATTCCTATATGCATGATATTTTTGGCCCTCAGGTGATTGATGTGTTTGACTTGAAGTACGAATCAGAAGATGAGAGCGCCCCCGATTCAGACAACGGAAAAAAAGAATCAAATAGTCCATAATTGATAGAGAGACAGCCCTGTTTAAAGACCCAGGGGGTCTCTCTTGTGTTGCATAAGGAGGATGTTTTGTGAAGATTTTGGTGAATAGTTGGGAAATGAAACAATGTGATCGAAATACAATCTGTCATTTTAAAGTTCCGTCTTTCGTGCTGATGGAACGGGCCGCCTTAGGGGTGGTGGAAGCAATAGAAACTTTTAAAATAGACTGCTCGAAAACGCTGATTGTATGTGGAATGGGAAATAACGGCGGGGACGGAGTCGCTCTTGCAAGATTGATTAGGCAAAAGGGTTGGGAGGCAGTCATTCTTTTGGCAGGGAGAGAAGAAGACGCCTCCCAGGAGATGAAGCAGCAGCTTGCCATTGCCAGACAGTATCAGATTCCGATTCTCACGGAAATGCCAAAAGAGACGTATACTTTGGTGGTGGACGCTCTCTTTGGAATCGGATTGTCCAGAGAAGTAACGGGAGAATTTCGCACATTAATCGAAGAAATGAACCAGATGGAGGGAGAAAAACTGGCCATTGACATTCCTTCTGGAATATCTGCAGACAACGGACAGGTGTTAGGGTGCGGGTTTTGGGCCGATTTGACAGTTACCTTCGCATATCTTAAGATAGGATTGGTCTTGTATCCGGGCTGCACCTATGCCGGACATGTGGAGGTTAAGGACATCGGCATTGACAAGGATAGCTGGATGCAGCAACAACCTTCTCTTTACGCTTTTGAGCCAAAGGATTTGTCCCTGCTGCCCAAGCGCAGGCCAAGAACCAATAAGGGAAGCTACGGCCACGTCCTGGTGATTGCCGGACAGCCGGGAATGTCAGGCGCGGCATTTTTTAGCGGAAAAGCGGCGGCAGTTACCGGCTGCGGCTTGGTAAAAATTATGACGGCGGAGGAAAACAGGAGCATCCTCCAGCAGCAGCTCCCGGAGGCTGTTTTAGATACCTGGGAAAAAGAGGCGTCCAAAAACCATATTTTGGCTAAGCTGGAAAGGAATCTGAGATGGGCGGACGCAGTAGTGATAGGACCGGGCCTTGGCACCGGGGAGATGGCTGCGATGCTTTTAAGGGCCGTATTGCATATGGCAGTTTCCCCCTTAGTGATCGATGCGGACGCCCTGAATATCTTATCCGGGAACTTGGAGCTGCTTTCTTCTTTTTCAGGGACGGCCATTGTGACGCCCCATTTGGGAGAAATGGCACGACTCACCGGACAACCGGTGGAAGAGCTGCAAAAGGATCTTCTGGGGAATGGGATCATGTTTGCCCGGGAATATGACGTGATATGCATTTTAAAGGATGCAAAAACGGTAACGGCCCTTCCGGATGGGGCAAGCTACATCAATACCAGCGGAAACAACGGTATGGCCACAGCCGGTTCCGGAGATGTACTGACCGGGGTCTTAGCGGGCTTGTTGGCCCAGGGACTGGAAGGAGATTTGGCCGCTCCCTTAGGGGTATATCTTCACGGCTTAGCCGGTGACGACGCCAGAAAAAAGACTGGATGTTACGGTATGCTGGCAACGGATATCATAGAGGGAATCCGAAGCGTTACAAAAGACGCCTGAGGATTCAACGGAAAGGAACGATAAAAATGAGCATCTACAGCAGAGTATATGCAGCTGTTAATTTAGACCATATACTGCATAATATGAAGGAAATGATACGGGTAATCGGGGATCAGACCAATGTGATCGCCGTGGTCAAAACAGACGGTTACGGGCATGGGGCAGTCCCCATTGCCAGAGAATTGGAAGATGTTTTTAGAGTGTGGGGATATGGAGTCGCCACCGTAGAAGAAGGAAAGATTTTGCGCAGAAACGGGATTCAAAAGCCCATCCTTGTACTGGGAGCTACTTTTTCAGAGCAATATGAATCCATGGCAAAATGGGAGATTCGTCCAACGGTCTATTCCCTGGATATGGCTCTTGAGATGGAAAAGACCCTGGCAAAAATAGAAAAGACTTTAAAGGTTCACATAAAAATCGACACAGGTCTCAGCCGCCTGGGGTTTCAGGCGACCAGGGAAGCTGCCGATGAAATTGCACAGATTTCTGCTTTGCCTCATATCATAGTAGAAGGAGTTTTTACACATTTCGTAAAATCTGACGCAGCAGATAAGACAATGGCCAAAGAGCAGATGAAAACCTTTGAGCAGATGAAACGGATGCTAAAGGAGCGGGGCGTTGTCCCTGAGCTTTCTCATGCTTCCAACAGCGCGGGAATTATCGACTTGCCCTGGGCCAATCTGGACTTGGTTCGGGCGGGTATCAGCCTTTATGGATTGTGGCCCTCCCATGAAGTACAAAAAGAAAATCTGAATCTGCGTCCGGCTTTGTCTTTGCACAGCAGGATTGTGCACTTAAAAGAGCTTGAGGCAGGCCGAAGCGTCAGCTATGGAGCTACATATACCCTGAAAGGGCCTTCCAGGATTGCTACCGTGCCTGTAGGTTATGGGGACGGGTATCCCAGGAGTCTTTCCAATAAAGGCTATGTTTTGATTCACGGAAAGCAGGCCCCCATCTGCGGGCGTATTTGCATGGATCAGTTTATGGTGGACGTAACCGAGATTCCAGAAGCATCCCAGGGGGATGAGGTAGTCTTAATCGGAGACAGCCAGGAGGCGTCCATTACCATGGAACAGCTGGGAGAGCTGTCCGGAAGGTTCCACTATGAATTTGCCTGTGATTTGGGGAAACGCATCCCGCGCGTCTATGTGAAAAACAACAAGGTCGTAGAAACCAGGGATTATTTCGGAGAATAATTATGGAATACACACAAGAAAATTGGGAATAATAGGAATAGAAAACCTATGAATTTTGGAGTGTGAGATCATGATTATCCGAAGAGGAGATATTTATTATGCAGATTTGCGTCCGGTGGTAGGATCCGAGCAGGGAGGTATCCGGCCGGTACTGATTATACAAAATGATGTAGGAAACCGCCATAGCCCCACGGTGATTTGCGCGGCGATTACATCCAAGATGAATAAGGCAAAGCTGCCCACCCATGTGGAGCTGGATTCTGGAAGGTATGATTTGGTAAAAGATTCTGTGGTGCTGCTGGAACAGCTGCGAACCATTGACAAAGTTCGTTTGAAAGACAAAGTATGCCATTTGGACGCGGAAATTTTAAGAAAAGTAGATAAGGCCCTGGAGATCAGCCTGGAATTATTTACATAAGCTTGACGAATCTTGGCGTACATGGTATATTTCAAGTGTTTATACAAATGGCAGATGATGCCAGAAAGGTGTGATTATAAATTATGGAAGATGGCGATAGTCCGCTGATAGGGTTGTTTGTATTTTTATTGCTGCTGATTATGGATATGGTGATGCATGGATTTTTGGCGGCAATCGATAATTTAAACGACAGTCATCTGGAAAAGGAAGTGCAGGAAGGAAATAAAAAAGCGTTATGGCTTGCCAAGGTAAAAGAAGGCTCTGTCAGAATCTTTCCCGGACTACTGTCTATGATGACCTTGATCAGTGTGGCGGCGGGAATCTATCAAAGCAGGATGTACGGAAAAATGCTGGCGAAAGCCGTGCTTAGTGAAGCTCATCCCCTTTGGATGTATGGAATCTGTTATGGGCTGACGGCAATCGTTACAGTATTTTTATTGGTGTCTTTGGGAATTTTAGCTCCGGAGAAAATAGCGGCAAGAAAGGCTAAGAAATGGGCCTTTTTCCTTGCAGGAATTATGCGGCCTTTGATGGCTATCGTTTCTCCCTTCGCCTTTTTGGTGGATAAGCTGTCGGATCTGATCGTAAAGATCTGCGGCATGGATCCTGGGGAGAACATGGATGATGTGACAGAAGAAGAGCTGATCTCTATGGTGAACGAGGTACATGAGCAGGGAGCTTTGATGGCCAGTGAAGCTGAGATGATACATAATATTTTTGAATTCAGGGATAAGGAAGCAAAGGACATAATGACCCGCCGGAAGCATATCGTGGCGGTGGACGGTGCAATGAGCCTGCAGAATGCCCTGGAATTTATGCTGGAAAAAAATAATTCCAGGTTTCCCGTATTTATAGAGGATATTGATAATATTACAGGCATCGTGCATATTAAGGACGCTATGTTAAGAAGCCGTGAACAGGATATGCTAGAGCAGGAGATCGGAAAAATCCCAGGCCTGGTGCGGGAAGCCAGATTTATCCCGGAGACCAGAAATATAAACAGCCTGTTCCAGGCGATGCAGTCTCTGAAAAATCATATGGTGATTGTAGTAGACGAATACGGACAGACGGCCGGGCTGGTGGCCATGGAAGATATCTTAGAAGAGATTGTAGGAAATATTTTAGATGAATACGACGAAGAAGACACCATGATTATCCAGCAGGGGGACGGGACGTTCTTGATGAAGGGCATGGCTCCTCTGGATGAGGTCTGTACATTATTGGGCTTAGATTATGGAGAACTGGAAGATTACGATACGTTAAACGGTTATCTGATTTCCTTGATTGATAAGATTCCTGTAGACCATGAAGTGTTTGAAATCCAGGACAGAGGGTATCTGTTTCAGGTATTGTTTGTAGAAAATAAAATGATTCAGAATGTAAAAGTCATTCCTGTCAGGGAAGGGGAAGAAGAAGGGGCTAAGGGTCAGGAGACGGATTCCCCTTGTCAGGATGTCCAATCCATGGTAGAATAAATTGATATATACATGAATAAATAAGGAAAAGAGGAAAAAGTATGTCTGGACATTCCAAATTTGCCAACATCAAACATAAGAAAGAAAAAAACGATGCGGCAAAGGGAAAAATCTTTACGATAATTGGGAGAGAACTGGCAGTGGCCGTGAAAGAGGGCGGCCCGGATCCTGCCAATAACAGCAAGCTGCGAGATGTCATTGCCAAGGCAAAATCCAACAATATGCCCAATGATACCATTGACAGGGGCATTAAAAAGGCAGCGGGAGACGCTTCCGCCGTCAATTATGAATATGTATCTTATGAAGGATATGGACCAAGCGGCATTGCCATTATTGTAGATGCTTTGACAGATAATAAGAACCGGACGGCAGCCAATGTCCGAAGCGCGTTTACCAAAGGAAAAGGCAATATCGGAACCCCGGGCTGCGTTTCCTATATGTTTGACAAAAAGGGCCAGATTGTAATTGACAAAGAAGAATGTGAAATGGATCCCGATGATTTAATGATGATGGCTTTAGATGCGGGAGCCGAGGATTTTGCAGAGGAAGAAGACAGCTACGAGATTATCACGGATCCGGATGCTTTCAGTGAAGTGCGGCAAAAACTAGAAGAGGAAGGAATTTTAATGGTCTCTGCCGAGGTTACCATGATTCCTCAGAATTGGGTAGAATTAACGGAAGAGGACGCTGTTAAAAATCTGCAGCGGACGCTGGATCTGCTGGAGGAAGACGATGATGTTCAGGCTGTTTACCACAACTGGGAGGAACCTGATACAGTTTAAGAAAGGGGTTCGGGGAATCAAATGGAATTTTTGACAGGAATATGTCCAAAGTGCCAGGGCGAGCTTCAGATTCCTGTGGGACATACCCAGATTATTTGTATGTACTGCGGGGAAGGAATCGATGTGTCTTTGGCGGCGGCGATGGCGCAAAAACGGACAGGGGAAGTTCCGAAGGAACGGCAGGCAGAGAAGGAAGCTATGGCAGGCGAAGCCTTAAAGCAGTTTCCCAACATGCTTTTTTCCATTCAGGATCCCTTAAAGGACTTTAAGAAGAACCTGTATGAACCCAGTTTCCGGGCTTACGAAAAAGAGCAGGAAGGGCTTATGGATCTTTTGGAGGATACGTATGAAGGACTATCCAATCCAGACGGCTTTTTGAAAAGCCTGGCGTCCTCTATGGTGGAGCAGGTGCAGCTGCGTCTGGATGGAAAGAATAAGCGGAAGCAGGAAGATTTAATGATGGGCTTTAATATGAGCCTGGTTATTTATGTAAATCCTGCCTTAATTGCCCATAATAAAATGTCTGGCCGGGCGCTGGCCCAGGAGGTTTTGGCTGCCTGGAAGGAACAGTTCCCCAAGACAAATTTAAAATTGTCGGATTTCGACGCCATTAATAATGGGTTCAAACGGCGGTTTTGCTATATTACCACAGCAGTATGCGAAAGTCTGGGAAAGCCGGATGATTGCTATGAACTGAATTTACTGCGGGAATACCGGGATTTGTATTTGATGAAACAGCCGGGAGGGGAAGAGGAAATCCGGCGATATTACGATATTGCCCCTACCATTGTCAAGCGGATTGGAAGATCCCAAAAAGCTTCCCAAATTTATGAAGAAATATGGAAAGATTACCTGTCTGACTGCATAAAGTTGATAGAACGCCAGGAACAAGAAGAATGCCGGAAGGTATATCAGGATATGATGGATATATTGGCACAAAGGTACTTTCACCAGGAGGAATTCGCATCATGAAAGAAGCATATAAGATTGAGACAAAATGTATACAGTCCGGATGGCAGCCGTCCAAAGGAGAGCCAAGGGTTCTGCCGATTTATCAGAGCACAACATTTCTGTATGAAAACAGCGACCAGATGGGGCGGCTGTTTGATTTGGAAGACAGCGGCTATTTTTACACGCGGCTGCAGAATCCTACCAATGACACGGTGGCGGCAAAGATTACGGATCTGGAAGGCGGAGTGGCAGGGATGCTGACTTCTTCCGGGCAGGCAGCCAATTATTATGCTATTTTTAATATTTGCGAAACCGGAGATCATTTTGTCTGTTCTTCTACCATTTATGGCGGCACGTTTAACTTATTTGCTGTAACAATGAAAAAGATGGGGATTGACTGTACGTTTGTAGACCCGGATGCGTCGGAAGAAGAAATCGCAAAAGCTTTCCGCCCCAACACCAAGGCCTTGTTTGCGGAAACGATTGCCAATCCGGCCATTGTGGTGACCGATATTGAGAAATTTGCAAAAATCGCTCATTCCCACGGCGTACCTCTGATTATGGACAATACGTTTCCCACCCCTATCAACTGCAGGCCCATAGAATGGGGAGCAGACATTGTCACCCACTCTACCACCAAGTATATGGACGGTCACGCCATGTGCGTAGGAGGCTGTATTGTAGATAGCGGTAACTTTGATTGGGACGCCCACAAAGATAAGTTCCCGGGGCTGACAAAACCGGATCCCTCTTATCACGGCGTCGTATATACCCAGAAGTTTGGAAAAGGCGCTTATATCACCAAGGCGACGGTTCAGATGATGCGGGATTTAGGCTCCATCCAGTCTCCGCAAAATGCCTTTTTATTGAATATTGGCCTTGAGACACTGCATTTGCGGATGGCCCGTCATTGTGAGAATGCCCAAAAGGTTGCAGAATATTTAAAAGACCATGAAAAGGTCGCATGGGTTCAATATGCCGGCCTGCCAGGGGATAAGTATTACGATTTAGCGAAGAAGTATATGCCCCAGGGCACCTGCGGCGTCATTGCCTTTGGTCTAAAGGGCGGAAGAAAGGTATCTGTGGATTTCATGGATCACCTGAAAATGGTTGCCATTGTTACTCATGTGGCGGACGCCAGAACGTGTGTGCTTCATCCGGCCAGCCATACCCACCGGCAGTTGACGGATGAACAGCTGAAGGAAGCAGGAGTGGCGCCTGACCTGATTCGGTTATCCATAGGAATTGAACATGTGGATGATATCATAGCGGATTTGGAACAAGCATTAAGCTTAGTATAATAAATAAGGGGGAAGCGATATGAAGAACGTTCTCTTTGCTGCATCGGAATGTGTACCGTTTATTAAGACCGGAGGTTTGGCGGATGTATGCGGTGCACTGCCCAAGGAATTTAACAAGGACGAGTGGGATGTAAGGGTGGTACTGCCCAATTATAGCTGCATTCCGGAAAAATGGAGAAATCAGTTTGAATATGTGATTCATTTCTATATGAAGGCAGGGCCTTATATTCCGGAAAAATATGTGGGTGTGCTTCAGTACAAACACCAGGGAATCACCTATTATTTCATCGATAACCAGGAGTATTTCAATTCCTTTTTACCTTACGGGAATATTCGGGAAGATATTGAAAAGTTTATTTTCTTCGATAAAGCTGTGCTCTCTATGCTGCCGCTGATTAATTTCCGGCCGGATTTGATTCACTGTCACGACTGGCAGACCGGATTTCTTCCTGTATATTTGAAAACAGAATTTGCCGGTTCTGATTTCTTCCGGGGAATTAAATCCATTATGACCATACACAACCTGAAATTCCAGGGTGTATGGGACGTAAAGACCATCCAGGGATTAAGCGGCCTTCCCTCGTCGCTGTTTGTGCCGGATAAGCTGGAGTTTAACAAAGGGGCTAATATGCTAAAGGGCGGCCTGGTTTATGCGGATTATATTACGACTGTCAGCGACAGCTATGCCGTGGAGATTCAATCCGACTATTACGGCGAAGGCTTAAACGGGCTGATGTATGCCAGACGCTTGGATATGCAGGGAATCGTCAACGGAATTGATTATGATGTATATAATCCGGAAACAGATCCTAAGATTTATGCCCATTACAATGCAGGAGATTTCCGGAAGAAGAAGTGTAAAAACAAGTTGAGCCTTCAGGAAGAGCTGGGACTGGAAGTTGATAAAAAGCGTTATATGATCGGCTTGATTTCCCGTCTGACGGATCAAAAGGGTCTGGACTTAGTAGAATGCGTGATTGAGCAAATCGTAGATGAGTTTACCCAGCTTGTGGTGATCGGAACCGGGGACAGCAAATATGAGAATTTGTTCCGCCATTATGCATGGAAGTATCCCAATCGGGTATCGGCCAATATCTGTTACTCCGATGATTTGGCCCATAAGCTTTACGCGGCGGCGGATGCATTTTTAATGCCTTCCCGATTTGAACCCTGCGGCTTAACTCAGATGATTTCCTTCCGGTATGGAACCGTTCCCATTGTCAGGGAAACAGGAGGATTGAAGGATACGGTGCAGTCCTTTAATGAGTATGAGAATACGGGAGACGGCTTCTCCTTTACCAATTATAATGCTCATGAGATGCTTGGCACTATTAATTATTCCAAAAAGATTTTCTTTGAGCAGAAGCGTAACTGGAATATGATGGTAGAGCGGGGAATGGCAAATGATTATTCCTGGCGTGTTTCTACCGGAAGATATGAAGGATTATATCGGTATTTATTAGGGTAAGTTCAAAAGCAGGAAACCTGTCAAGTGTTTCCTGCTTTTTTAAGCTTTTTATAAGAAATGCGGCAAGGTTTTCATAAGGAACCGCCTTTATACTAAAGGCAGGCTAAAGGAAGGCGGCAAGGCTGCCGCCTGTGAGTGAGAGGTGAAGATATGAAGGAATGTGTTTTGGTGGTAGACGATGATAAGGAAATCGTAGGGGCAATCGCCTTGCTTCTGGAAAAAGAAGGCTATCAGGTAAGAAAGGCTTACGACGGAATGGAAGCTCTTAAGGTGTTAGCGGAGCAGTCGGTACAGCTTATCATTATGGACGTAATGATGCCGAAATTGGACGGATTGTCCGCTATGATGAAGATTCGTGAGCGCCGGAATTTGCCCATTATTGTCTTAAGCGCCAAGACAGAAGAAACGGACAAGGTGTTAGGGCTTTCTATGGGGGCGGATGATTACGTGTCAAAACCGTTTCATCCGGCGGAGCTGGCGGCCCGGGTGAAAAGCCAGCTTCGCCGATATACCCGTCTGGGAGATATTCATTCCTGGAACGAGGCGGAGGAGATCTGGAACGGCCGGCTTTGTTATCGCTTAAAAGAACGTATGCTTTATGCAGATGAAGAACCCATAAAGCTGACAGCGACGGAGACCAAAATCATTGACCTGTTTATGCGCAACCTTGGAAGAATTTTTCCGGCGGAGGAGATTTATCAGCGTGTCTGGGAAGAGCCTTCCTTCGCACCGGAAAATACAGTTATGGTACACATTCGTCATATTCGGGAAAAAATCGAACTCAATCCGAAGGAGCCGGAATATATAAAGGTGGTGTGGGGCATTGGATACAAAATGGAAAAAATGGAAAATCGTTCTTAGCTTGACGTCCTTCTTTTTGGGCATGTCGCTTTTTTTAACAAATGCTGTAGCAGTCGGAGGGTTGCTCTCAACCTGGGGAAGGGAGTTGTTTCATAGAACCGGAGATTACCAGGATAGCGGAGACTTCCGGTGGTATGTCTCCAACTGTTTGGAGGAGCTTTTAAGTGCGGCTGTAGGGGGAAATAAGTGGAAGAATTACGGTACGGCGTATTCGGACGGATTATGGATGGGTTCGGATCAAGGATATTCCTCTTATGGAGTAGAGGAACAGAGGGAATCCTACTATGAAGCTGCGGCGGAAGGAGGCGGCTCTATCATTCAGGAAGAACAGGAAACCAATGACAGTACAGGCTATGTAGAGGAGGCCTATGTAAGCGGATATGCTTCTTCCTGGACGAATGTAAAAGAGTATATGGCTGAAAAAGCAAAGGATAAAAATCTTCAATATGCGCTGGTATACAAAAAAAAGCTGATTTATACCAATATCCAGGACTGGGAAGAAAAAACATCCGCAGAATGGGATGGAAGGGATTTTTATAAAAGCCTGGATCCGAAAGAATATAACTTTTGCTTATGGTTTAACAAAAACGGAGACGGCAAAGTAGAGATTTCCCGAAATGGAAGACAGGAAGATGTTTATGGGGACGGTGTTTATGATGCTGACAGTCTCTGGTATGTGCCCGGGTATACGAATTTCAATGTGGATGATTCTACAGAGGATGCAGTGATATTTCTGGCAATAGCCAAAGAACCCAAGCTGTATATTACCGGAAATTATAAGGACTATGGATCCGTCCAGTATGGAGAAGGCTTGTATTATCGACAACAACAGTACCTTTTGGTGCAAAAGCAGTTCAAAAGATCTTGTATTTGGTTGGGGGCTGCCGTCCTATTATTACTATTATCTTTCCTTTTAAGAAAAGCGAAACGGCTTGGAACCCAGGCAATCGCCCGGTTTTTAGGAAATCTGTGGATGGAATTTAAGGTGCCCTTCTGCCTCTTATTTCCTGTGGTTCTCTTTCTTTTCCTGAACAAGGACATGATGCGGGAGACATGGATGCTTTTCAATTATGGAGGGTATTGGGGAGACGTCTTGGATCAGCTGCTGCAGATGGCTATGGGAAAGGTCTTCCTTCTGGGATGCTTTTGGCTAGTCTATTTCATCGTATTGGATTTGAGAAACAACTGGGGGCGCCTGAAAAAGCCTTTGTTTGACTCCCTGCGGACAAAGGAGCTTTCCTATTCTGTACAAAAACGTTTGATAAGGCGATATGCCCTGATGTTAGCCACAGGGATCTTATCCTTACTGACAATGGTTTTCTCCTTGCTTCTGGTTCTTCAAGGGGGAAACAAAGCTTACGGAGACTATGCAGGTAATACGGCTGCGTCAAAGGCTTGGCAGAGCGGTTTACTGACGGTGATGACAATTTTATTTTTATTGCTGTTGCTTTGCGTGATTGCAGGATTTTGCGCCATGAAAAAGTACCGTCGCCTGGCGGAGGATATCGGAGCCCTTTCAGACCATATTAAAGAGATCAAAGGCGGTAATCTTAGTAAAGGGCTGAAGCTTCCGGAAGATGCGGACTTAAAACAGGATGCGGAAAACTTAAATGATATCCAGCATGGGTTGGAGAATGCATTAAGGGAACAAATGCACAGTGAGCGAATGAAGGTGGAATTGGTGGCGAACGTCTCCCACGATATTAAGACGCCCCTAACCTCTATTGTCAGTTATGTGGATTTGCTGAAACAAGAAGAAGATCTGCCCCAACATGTGCAGGAATTTATTCGGATTTTATGGGAGAAAGCAGAGCGGTTAAAGACCATTGTGCAGGATGTATTTGAAGTGAGCAAGGCGGCTTCCGGGCAGCTTCCGGTGCAGATAGAGGAATTGGACTTAGGGAAGCTTCTGCGGCAGACGTTGGCGGACATGGATGGGCAGATTGTAGAAAGCGGTTTAAAGATGCGGGTCGTGATTCCAGAAGAGCCGGTTGTGATTCTTGCAGACGGCCAAAGGCTGTATCGGGTATTTCAGAATCTGATTCAGAATGCCCTGCAATATTCTTTGGAAGGCTCCCGGATATTTCTCTCATTAACAAAGGTGAAAACGAAGTATGTGGTCTGCGTGAAAAATACTTCCAATCTGGAATTAGAGCAGGGAAAAGATTTTACAGAGCGTTTTGTGCGGGGGGACGCAAGCCGGACAGACGGCGGAAGCGGCCTTGGACTGTCCATTGCCAAAAGCTTTACGGAGGCCTGCCATGGAGAGTTCCAGGTGGATATGGATGCAGATTTGTTTACAGTTACAGTATCCTTTTCGGAGATTTGAGAAAAAATTCTTTACAGAAGAAACCGCAGGGCGTATACTAAGACATGAATCCAGAACGTGATTTTCTGATACGAAAAGGAGGCATGTATGAAAAAGTTAAAAATGATTGATGTTGTAACCATCGCATTGGCGGCGGCTATTGTATGTATCTTAGCGCCCGTTTCCATTACCCTTGGTTTTACGCCTATCCCCATTACCCTTGGACTGTTTGCCGTAGTAATGGCGGGAGTGATCTTAGGAAGCAAAAATGGGACGATATGCATCTTGATTTATATTCTGATCGGCGCTGTGGGCCTTCCAGTATTTTCCGGATATTCCGGCGGGATAGGAAAGATTGCAGGCCCCAGCGGCGGATATCTTTGGGGATATCTGTTTTTAGCCTGGTTTACCGGTTTCTTTGTGGAACGTTTTGGAGGAAAATGGTATATGGCAGTTCTTGGAGGAGTAATAGGAACCATTGCATGTTATATGTTTGGAACCGTATGGATGGCGGTGCAGTTGTCCATGGGACCCATGGAAGCTCTGTGGGCCGGTGTAATTCCTTTTATTCCATTTGATTTGATGAAGATTGTTCTGGCCGCTCTTGCGTGTTGTCCGGTGCGGGCTATATTAATTCAACAAAACCTGATTTCTGTAAAAAAATGAATGAAAAAAGAAAAAGTTTTACATACTAGAAGAAGAATCCTGCAGTGCAGGATTCTTCTTTTTAGGAAAGGATAACAGCAGGGCTATGAATGAGAATCGGGAATTAAACCAAAAGGAAATTGAACAAAAGACAAATGAATCCATCCAGGATATGGGCCAAATGACGTTGGATCACAGTCGCCAGAAGCACCGGATCCATCTTTTGTCCATTATCGGTGAAATTGAAGGGCATGAATGCCTTTCCAATAACACGAAATCCACAAAATACGAACATGTGTTGCCAAAGTTAGCTTCCATTGAGGATGATGACGAGGTGGACGGAGTGCTGGTATTAATCAATACAGTAGGAGGGGATGTGGAATCAGGGCTGGCCATTGCGGAGATGATTGCTTCTTTAAGTAAGCCTACGGTATCTCTGGTATTGGGAGGAAGCCATTCCATCGGGGTGCCTTTAGCGGTATCTACGGATTATTCTTATATCGTACCCACCGGTACCATGGTGATTCATCCGGTGCGCCTTACCGGACTGGTTATCGGCGCGCCCCAGACCTATGATTATTTTCAGCAGATGCAGGATCGGATCGTTGGCTTTATCAGCAGCCATTGTTTCGCCAGAAAAGAGCGATTGGAGGAAATGATGCTGAATACTGGAATGCTCACCAAAGATCTGGGAACGATTTTAGTAGGCGCCCAAACGGTAACGGAAGGCATTATCAATGAAGTAGGCGGCATTCACGAAGCAATGAAACGGCTTCATATTATGATTGAAGATTGTAAAAATGAGGAAGAACTGTAATAGAAATAAAAATGCGATAATGACATCTCCTTTCAAATGTGCTATACTAACTAGGTATGAATTTTTACAGAAGCAACAGGCAATCGGGACGAATGAGAAACACAGGAGGGTACCATGTCATTATTAGAAGCGATATTTATGGGAATTATACAAGGTTTGACAGAGTTTCTGCCGGTGAGCAGTTCCGGGCATCTGGCCATTTTCAAAAATATTTTCCAGGTGAATACGGATACCGGGATCTTATTCGATGTGCTTTTGCATATAGGCACACTGGTGGCAGTATTTATTGTATATCACCGGGATATCGGCAAAATGATACGAGAAGGATTTGGGCTTTTAGGAGACGCCTTTTGCAACATTGGAATTTTTTTCCAACGGAATGCGGGGAAACAGGAAGTCCCTTATCGAAGAGTGATAAAAAACGGATACCGGAAATTTGACCTGTTGGTGATCGTCTCCACCATACCTACAGCGGTGATTGGCTATACCGCGAAAGATTTGGTGGAGGTAGCCTCCGGTGTGCTGCTGGTTCCGGGTATTTGCCTGATACTTACCAGCATTCTTTTGTTTATTTCAGACCGGATACCAGATAAAGGGAAAAGCCCAAAAAATGTTACCTACACCAATGCTTTTGGTATAGGCATTTGCCAGGGGATTGCCACATTGCCAGGACTGTCTAGGTCCGGAACTACCATAACGGCATGTTTAATCAGCGGTTTTGATCGCAATTTTGCAGTGAAGTATTCCTTCATTATGTCGATTCCGGCGATTTTGGGAGCTGCGATACTGCAGCTTAAGGATATCGGAACGGTAGAAGTGGAGCCTGTGCAGGTGGGCTACTATGCCCTGGGAACACTGGTGGCGGCAGTTGTGGGATATGTCTGCATTAAAACATTGCTGGTGGTGGTACGAAAAAAGAAATTTACATATTTTGCAGCGTATTGCATGTTGATAGGCATTTTGTCTATCGTTGGATATTTTGTGCTAGTTTAGGAGGGTGGCGGCATGGCAGCCAGACAACAAAAAGGAAGAGGAAAAAGCAGCGGTAAAAAACGGACTGCAGCCGCAAAAAAAAATCAGGAGTCGGGGATCCCGTTTTTTAACGAGGTGCTTCTGTTGGGGATACTGGCAGTTTGTATTTTACTATTTTTGAGTAATTTTGGATTGGGGGGAATAGCAGGAAAAACAGTAAGCGGAGTTTTTTTTGGAATCTTTGGACTGGTAGCATATTTGGTTCCTGTTTGCATATTTGTTGGAGCGGCATTTTACACCTCCAATAAAGAAAATCGTATCGCTTTGGTGAAATTAGTGGCGGCGGCCTTGTTTGTTATGTTTTTCTGCCTGTTTATCGAGCTTGTGGTGACAGGAGATGCAAAACAGAAAATTATGGCCTCGTATACATATGGAGCCGCCAACAAAAGCGGCGGCGGATTAATCGGCGGCGCGCTTTCCCACCTTCTTTGCGGCGCCTTTGGACTGATTGGCGCTTATGTGGTGGATATCATTGCACTGATTATCAGCTTGGTGCTGATTACGGAGCGTTCCTTTTTGGGAGGCGTAAAAAAGGGCAGTAAAAAGGTATATGATACGGCGAAAGAAGACGCCGTCCGTTATCGGGAACATATAGCCCAGAAACGGGAAGAACGGGCGTTGATGCGTTTGGACCGGAAGGTGGAAGGAGTAGCGGTGGATACAAAGATTGTGCCTCCGGTACTGGAATTTTCCGATAATCTCAGTGAATTAAAGCCGGTGAAGCAAACGCCCCAGTTTACGAAAAATGCCGTGGAAAAGCTGTTTTCAGGGGAAACCGTAACGGCTGCCCAGCAAAAGAGTGCGTCGGCCGCGGAGGGGCGTAAGGGCTTTCAGAGAGAACAGGAAAACCAAGGCTCGGAGCTTTTAACTTTTCGAAAAAAATCCGTATCCACGGGAACGGAACCGGCCGTATCTCCGGTAGAGCCTGTAGTATCCAGAGTAGAGCCTATGGTATCCAGGGTAGAGCCTGTGACAATGAAAACAGAAGCCTCCGGCGGCAAGGTAAAAAATTCCTATTCGGAGACAGAGCTTCTTCTGACCAGGGCGGAGCCGGTATCTGTCCATTATATGCCGGGAGGATTTCAAGAAGAAACCTCTGTTACCGTGTCGGAACATCATTTTGCCCTGTCAGGAACAAACGAACAAGAGCCTTTAGAGCGTGTCCTTGAACCTATAGAAGAAATCAAAGAGCCTGAAGATTTGCCAAAAGATATGCATTTGCATACGGAACCGTGTTTGGAGGAACCCAAACAAGAACCCCAACAAGAAGTCCTGCAAGAAGTCCGGCAGGAAATTCCTTTAGAGGAAGAGGCCGTCTCTTCGGAGCATTTGGATCTTTTTGAAGCAGAGCAGGAGGCCAGCCGGGCGATGGTTGTGGAGCGGGTACAACGGCAGCCCGTTCAAATCCAGCATAAGGCGCAAACGGAACTGGAGGAGGAGCACACAGAAGCTGTGGAAGCAACAGAGGTTCCCAAACCGGAATACGTATTCCCGCCTACCTCTTTATTGAAGCCCGGGACAGACGCCAAGGGGGACAGCCAGCATCATCTTCAGGAAACAGCCTTAAAGCTTCAGCAGACATTGAAAAACTTTGGAGTAAATGTAACAATTACCGATGTAAGCTGCGGCCCTTCTGTCACCCGCTATGAGTTACAGCCGGAGATGGGCGTTAAGGTGAGCAAGATTGTAAACTTAGCAGACGATATCAAGTTAAATTTGGCGGCGCCGGATATTCGGATTGAAGCTCCGATTCCTGGAAAAGCGGCTGTCGGCATTGAAGTGCCAAACAAAGAAACCGTTATGGTACGGTTTCGGGATATGGTGGAAGCGGAAGAATTTAAACATCATGCTTCCAGCATTTGCTTTACTGCCGGGAAAGATATTGCCGGACAGGTGGTAGTGGCGGACATTGCAAAAATGCCCCATTTACTGATTGCCGGGGCTACCGGCTCCGGAAAATCTGTATGTATCAATACCATAATTATGAGTATTCTCTACAAAGCAAATCCGGAGGATGTAAAGCTGATTTTGATTGACCCGAAGGTGGTGGAGCTTAGCGTCTATAACGGAATTCCCCATCTTTTTATTCCAGTGGTGACCGATCCAAAAAAAGCGGCGGGAGCGCTGCATTGGGCGGTGGCTGAAATGACGGAACGTTATCAGAAATTTGCCGAATATCAGGTAAGAGATTTGAAAGGCTATAACCAGAAGGTGGCGGCGATTCAGGACGTGGAAGATGAGACAAAGCCCCAAAAACTGCCTCAGATTGTGATTGTGGTGGACGAGCTGGCGGACTTGATGATGGTGGCGGCGGGAGAAGTGGAAGACGCCATCTGTCGTCTGGCCCAGCTTGCCAGGGCGGCGGGGATTCATATGATTATCGCTACCCAGCGGCCCTCTGTAGATGTAATCACCGGGCTGATTAAAGCAAATATGCCTTCCAGAATTGCCTTTTCCGTTTCTTCCGGCGTAGATTCCAGAACGATTCTGGATATGAACGGGGCGGAAAAGCTGTTGGGAAACGGCGACATGCTGTTTTACCCTCAGGGAATTCAAAAGCCCATTCGGGTACAGGGGCCATTTGTTTCGGATACAGAGGTGGAAACGGTTGTAGACTTTTTGAAAAAGCAAAGCACGGCGGCCTATAATACCGAAATTGAAGAAAAAATGAAGACCGTCTCCAGCCAAGGCAGCGGTTCCGGGGGCGGCAATGAAAGGGACGCCTATTTTGTAGACGCTGGAAAGTTTGTGATTGAAAAGGACAAGGGCTCCATTGGAATGCTTCAGCGTTGGTTTAAGATAGGATTTAACCGGGCGGCACGTATTATGGACCAGCTAGAAGAAGCCGGGGTGGTAGGAAAAGAAGAAGGAACAAAGCCCAGGAAGATTCTTATGACTATGGAACAATTTGAGGAATTTGTGGAAGAATCCGTATAGGAAAAGTTACCGTAAGACAACACAGCAAGCGCTTAGGAGGAAAAAAATGAAAACAGATATTCAGATTGCACAGGAAGCGTCATTATCCCATATCAAAGAAGTTGCCGTTCAGTTACAGATTTCAGAGGATGAATTGGAACTATATGGGAAATACAAGGCCAAATTATCAGACGAGCTAATGGAACGCATCAAAGACAATCCGGAAGGGAAATTGATTTTGGTGACGGCCATCAATCCAACCCCTGCTGGAGAAGGAAAGACTACCACCAGCATTGGCCTTGGCCAGGCATTTGGGAAGCTGGGGAAAAAAGCTGTTCTGGCTCTTCGGGAGCCTTCCTTGGGGCCTTGCTTTGGCATTAAGGGAGGCGCTGCCGGAGGCGGATACGCTCAGGTAGTTCCAATGGAAGATTTGAATCTTCATTTTACTGGGGATTTTCATGGGATTACTTCCGCCAATAATTTGCTGGCTGCTTTGTTGGACAATCATATTCAGCAGGGAAATGAGCTGGGAATTGACCCCAGACAAGTAGTGTGGAAACGTTGTCTGGACATGAATGACCGGGCGCTTCGTAATATTGTAGTGGGCCTTGGAAGCAAGATGGACGGCATGGTACGGGAAGATCATTTTGTCATTACCGTGGCTTCTGAAATTATGGCGGTGCTTTGTCTGGCGGACGATATGGAAGATTTGAAGAAACGCTTGGGCCGGATGATTGTTGCATATTCCTTTGACGGAACGCCTGTAACAGCGGAGGATCTTCATGCAACGGGAGCGATGGCGGCGTTATTAAAGGACGCTTTAAAGCCCAATTTGATTCAGACCTTAGAGCATACGCCGGCCATTGTCCATGGCGGTCCCTTTGCCAATATTGCTCATGGATGCAACAGCGTCCGTGCCACAAAGACGGCTTTGAAGCTGGCAGATTACGTTATTACGGAGGCAGGCTTTGGCGCAGATTTAGGGGCGGAGAAATTTTTTGATATCAAATGCCGTATGGCCGGTTTGAAACCGGACGCCGTAGTGTTGGTGGCAACCATAAGAGCATTAAAATATAATGGGGGCGCTCCCAAAACCGTACTGGATCAGGAAAACCTGGAGGCATTAAAGCGAGGCGTTGCAAATCTGGAAAAGCATATTGAAAACTTGCAGAAATATAAGGTTCCGGTGGTTGTTACCTTAAACTCCTTCCTTACGGATACCAAAGCCGAGACGAGTTATATAGAACAATTCTGCCGGGAGCATGATTGTGAATTTGCCCTTTCCCAGGTTTGGGAGCATGGCGGAGAAGGCGGAATCGAACTGGCGCAAAAGGTATTAAAAACATTGGAGACAAAAGAAAGCCGGTTCCAGCCGATTTACCAGGATGATTTGAGCTTAAAAGAAAAAATCGAAACGATCGCCAAGGAAATTTACGGAGCAGACGGGGTTACTTATACGCCTGGAGCCCTAAAGGAGATCCGGCGGATTGAGGAGCTTGGTATGAAGGAGTTTCCGGTTTGCATGGCCAAAACACAATACTCTCTGTCGGATGACCAGACGAAATTAGGACGTCCTACAGGATTTACTGTAAATGTACGGGAAGTGTATGCCTCTGCCGGAGCGGGCTTTGTAGTGGCTATCACGGGAGCAATTATGACGATGCCAGGGCTGCCCCGGGTGCCTGCGGCAAATCATATTGATGTAGACGGCAACGGTGTAATTACAGGATTGTTCTAAGGAGGGACCTATGGCTTATATTATTGA
Source organism: uncultured Lachnospiraceae bacterium (assembly GCA_946549035.1). GTDB lineage: Bacteria > Bacillota > Clostridia > Lachnospirales > Lachnospiraceae > 14-2. The sequence goes on from CAMNQH010000011.1 coordinate 66,243, forward strand.
TGGAAAAAAGATTTCCCAGGAAATAAAAGATGAATTGAAGGTTCAGGCAGAAGCATTGAAACGACAGGGGATGGTGGGGGCTTTGGCTGTAATACAAGTAGGAGACGACCCTGCTTCCAGCGTTTATGTGCGAAATAAAAAAAATGCCTGCTCTTACATTGGCATCGAATCATTATCTTATGAGCTAAAGGAAAGTACGACTCAGCGGGAGCTTTTGGATCTGATCCGAAAGCTCAATAGAGACGACTGTGTGAAAGGCATTTTAGTGCAGCTTCCGCTGCCGGGGCATATTGATGAAAATGCAGTCATTGGGGCAATTTCTCCCCAAAAGGATGTGGACGGCTTTCATCCCAGGAATGTAGGCGCTATGGTAATTGGACAAGAAGGGTTTTTACCCTGTACTCCCGCCGGCATCATACAGCTTTTGAAGCGTTCCAATATTGAAATTGCAGGGAAACACTGCGTCATTATCGGCAGAAGCAATATTGTGGGCAAGCCTATGGCGTTTTTAATGCTTCGGGAACATGCTACCGTGACCATTACGCATTCTAAGACAAAAAATTTAAAGGAGATTTGTAAGGAAGCGGATATTCTGATTGCGGCCCTTGGAAAGCCTCAGTTTATTACAGCGGATTATGTAAAAGAAGGCGCGGTAGTAATTGACGTAGGTATTCATAGGGATGAAAATAACAAGCTTTGCGGCGATGTGAATTTTGAGGAAGTTTCGCCCCTTTCGTCTGCAATCACTCCGGTGCCGGGCGGGGTGGGGCCTATGACGATTGCTATGCTAATGCATAACTGCGTGGAAAGCATTGCCGGAAAGGAGTCATAATGCCGGAAATCACATGTGCAAATTGCGGCGCAAAATTAAGGATTGGAAGTGTTTATTGCGCGTCCTGCGGGCATGAGGCTCAGATCGTATCAGATTCTGGCCTGCTGGAAGATGAACTGCTTCAGGAACTTTTACAGGAAGCGGATCCTTCCAAAAAGTCAAAGGGAAAGCAGGCGGTTCGGTCTTCAGATTCCTCCAAAAAGCCGCAAAAAAGACGAAATCATACGTCTTTAATCCTCACTTGTTCCTGCCTGCTTGTGCTGCTGGTGCTTTGTGCCGTTTTAATACCGGTATTTATCAGAAACAGAAATTACAATTCCTTTGATTATCAGATTCAAAGGGGAGAAGAGAAGCTGAAAGAGGGCAAATATGCAGATGCGTTGAAGAACTATCAAAGAGCCAAAGAATTAGGAAAGCCCAGTCTTTTGGCGCTGTATCACTTGGTGGAAATTTATCAGAAGACGGAGGATTTGGATTCTGCAATCGCCCAGCTTCATGAGATTATTGTAGAATACCCTGATGAAACGAAAGCATATCAACAGCTTATCGCTCTGTATGCTCAAAAAGAGGATTATGATGCTATTCTAAAGTTGGAAGAGTACGTTACGGAACCATCCCTGCTTGAGCTTTTTTCAGATTATACCGTTGAAATGCCGGAGTTTGATACTTCTCCCGGAACCTATGACGATTGGCTTTCTATCGGATTAACTGGAAAAGAAGATTGTGAGATTCTGTATACTACAGATGGTTCCGATCCGGTAACTCACGGACAAGTATATGAAAAAGCATTTCTTATGGAAGATCAGGGAACTTTGGAACTAAAGGCGGTATGCCGCAACCAATATGATCTTTACAGCGATGTTTTACAAGGAACATTTATTGTAAAATATCAGAAGCCTAAAATGCCCACGGCGTCCCCCAGCAGCGGCAACTTTCAAAGTCCTGCCGTGATTGAGCTGACAGGCAGTGAAGGCAGCCGTATGTATTATACCTGGGACGGCAGTGTTCCCACGGTTGATTCTCAAGAATATACGGGACCGATTTCAGTTCCGGAGGGAAACAATATCTTATCAGTTATTTTAATTGATAAGCATGGGATGGTTAGTGATATTCTAAAGTGCAATTATAGATATCAGCCTTATTGATGATTTGACACATTCCCATAGACAAAAAAAGAATCCCACATTCAGTGGTATTCCGTAAGGATGTTTTTTCTTCAAAGACTAAAATATAATGATGTGATTATGTAGACAGTGTAGCCTTGGGGCTACGCTGTTTTGATTTTCTGATTGGCTGTCCTGTCCTGCATATGCTCTTGGAACAGTTCTTCCATTTCTTCTGGTGATGGTTCTCGGACAATGCCCACGCCATTATAATATATTTTTAAATTCTGGTGGCGTTTGCCGTCAATATATTCTGGCTTGGACACAACAATCTTTTCAATAAATTCGTGTACGATTTCTGGCGTTAATTCTGTAAGCTGCGTGACGCATTTTACCCTGTCGATAAACCGCTGAAGGCTGTCGCTTTTGTCTGTTTCTGTTTCAAGGTACTGCTCCATGTTGGGAATGGCGGATTTTATCTGCCGCTGTTCTTCCTCAAACGCCATCGACATGGTGGCGAACCGTTCATCAGAAATCTTCCCATTGACATTATCCTCATAGATTTTCTGGATAAGGCGGTCAATCTCAACTGCGCGTTTTTTTGCTTTTGAAAGCTTCTTCCGCTTTTGGGCAAGTTCCTTTTTCATCTCATCTCCGAAAGCTGCCATTTGTTTTCTGGCAAAATCTTTTTCAAAACTCTGCACATACCAGAATACCCGCTGCATACTTTCCAATACAATCTCCGCCACGACTTTTTCACGGATATAGTGGGCAGAACACACATCTGAGTTCCTGCGGTAACTGGAACAGAAGAAATAGGCGTGTTCCAGTTTATAGTTGTTTTTTGCGCTGTAATACAGCTTTTCCCCACAGTCTGCACAGTAAAGCAGACCAGAAAACATACTGACAATCCCACTCCTTGTCGGTCTGCGGCGGTGTTCCCGAAGCTCCTGCACAAGCAGGAAGGTTTCTTCGTCAATAATGGCAGGGTGGGTGTCCTTAAATATCTGCCATTCCTCCTGCGGGCGTTCCAGACGTTTCTTATGCTTGAAGGATTTTCTGGCTGTGCGGAAATTGACAGTGTCCCCGATATATTCCTGCCGTGAGAGGATGTTCCCCACGCTGTCGGCTGACCAGTGGTACGGTATGGCGGGCGGTCTGCGGTATGCTTTCCCAATGCTGTTCCAGTATTCCGTAGGGGTCATCACTTTGTCTGCCTTCAGCTTTTTTGCTATCTGCGCTGGTCCAAGCCCCGCTATGCACATGTCAAAAATCCGCCGCACAATCTCAGCCGCAGGCTCGTCAATAAGCCATTCTGTGGGATTGTCTGGATTTTTTCTGTATCCGAAAGGCAGGTTGAATGTTAAAGGCTTGCCTGACATTCCCCTGTTTCGGAACACGTTCCGCACTTTCTGGCTCGTGTTCTTGGCGTGCCATTCATTGAATAAGTCCTGCATTGGGACAAGGTCGCTGATGCCTTTTGCTGTGTCGATATTGTCCATGATGGCAATATAACGCACGTCCAGACGCTCAAAATCTTCTTCCAGTAACTGCCCGACAACAAGGCGGTTGCGCCCAAGCCTTGAGTGGTCTTTGACGATAATCGTCCCGATTTTCCCCTGCTCGGCTAAGTCCATCATCTCCATAAAAGAGGGTCTTGTGAACGTAACTCCCGAAAATCCGTCGTCTATAAAGAAGCGGGGATTGCGAAATCCATTCTCTTTTGCATATTTTTCCAGTATGGACTGCTGGTTTTTGATGCTGCCCGAAAGCCCGTCCTGCTCATCGTCACGGCTTAAACGACAGTATAAAGCTGTTATTTTTTCTGGCTGATTGCTCATAGTTCTCCTTTCCACAGCCAGACATGATATGAATTGTAGGTGTCATTATCATACCATATCTGGCAGAATACTTCAACGCTTTAAAGCCTTAATTCAAATGCCGTTTATAGTTTTAGGAGAATGCGTTCGGTTTTTTCCTGAATGCTCTCAGAAGCGGCAGCATTAAAATGGGCATTAACTGTATAAACCGTGCCGCTTATCTCTTTCTGGAAATTGACAGGATGGGGATATTGCGACCTGCGGAACCATGCCAGCCGTTCTTCTTTTGTCATGGATGCAAGACAGTCCGTAATCTCATCAATCATCTGACGGATGGCAGTTTCTTCTGAAAATTCTTCTTTTTCTGTGCCGCCAAAAGGTTCATTCATCGAAATAATTCCTCCCTCCTGCGGTCTGCCCTGCCTGCTCTGACGTTTGTATTTGACCGCTGGTTTTCAATCGCATCGTGGATTTGGTCTAAGCAGTTGTCGATATAGGCAGAGCGTTTTTCAATCTCGTTTGTATATTTCAGCCGCTTTCACATCCAGATAAGAAACGGAGTTGAAACAGAAATGGTTATGCAGATGTCCTTTGTCAAGGTGTGTGGCAACGATTATCTGGTACTTGCCGCCCCACATTTCCC
>CAMNQH010000012.1 GCA_946549035.1 uncultured Lachnospiraceae bacterium
ATACCGGTTTGTTGTCACTGTCAGAAGCAGCCCGTCAGGCCAGGCTTACAGAGGAGGCATTTGAAAAAAAGAGGAAGAATTACCAATTCTGATCTTATCTGATGCGGTCATTATATAGACAAATGACATGTTTTATCAGAATTTCCTGGAATTTAATTTGGTATAAAAAATCCCTTCCCGGATGGTAGAACCCGGAAAGGGATTTTCTTGCCGTTAGAGATTTTAAAGCGCCAAATGCACTACTCCGAAGGATTTTCCTGGCCAATCTTGTAATAAGTTTCTTCATTGGAGCTGCGGAATACGGTATTACTGGAGCCCATTTGGTTGACGACGATAGAATTGTCTCCCACCGAAAGGTGTTCCATTTTAATTTGCAGCTGGGTAGGGCTGATAAAGGTAGTGGATACCTTTTCTCCATTTACGAATACACGGCTCCAGGGAGTAAAATTAGAACCAGATACAATTAAGTAGTCTCCCTGAGGAGTGAGGGAAGTAAGTAAAATATCATCCACGCCCATTACCAGGTCAGAGGCCGGATATAAGTCCTGTCCGCCGTAAGCATAGTGGTCGCCATAGAGAATATCGTACTGGAGAAGTTCCATAAGCTGTTCGTATGATTCTGATTCCTGATAGTTTTCAGACTGATGGAAGCTTACCATGGTGCCTTCATGAATATTTGCCTGTTCTAATATATAAGGCAGTAACTGATAGGAAGCCAGGTCTTTGGAATGGACTGGGAGACCGAAGTTGTTCCAGGTGACATATTTTGTCTGAAACAGGCTTCCGGTGGCCATATCTGATTCCGTAAGACCCATAGTAGGAAGATGGTCTCCAAAAAAGACGACCAGTGTTTTTTCATCCCGCTTTGAAAGCATGTCGAGGAGGTTTCCAATGAATTTATCTACCTCATGGAGCTGATTCATATAATATTCCCAAGCGTAGTTTTCTTCCTGTGTCTTTGCACCGCTGACAGTAATTTCCGGATTCTCCAGCACCGGCTCCGTAGGATAGCTGCCGTGGCCCTGAACGGTGATTGTATAGGTGAAATCCGGAGTATCCACCGTGGAATCCATGGCTTTTTTTACTTCGTCAATGAGACAGTCGTCGGTAGGCCATGTACCAAGGGGCGTGTATTCCTGGATATTGATCATTTCCTTGCTGGTGAAGCTGTCAAAGCCCATCTGAGAGAAAGCGTTGGCGCGGCTGTAAAAATTACCGCCGTTATTATGTACCACATGTGTGCCGTATCCAAGCTTTCCAAGATTTCCGGCTATGCTCTCACAGGTATTGGATTTTAAAATTGTCTTATAAGGATATTCTCCAAGTCCGAAAAACTGCATCCCCATACCGGTGAGAATTTCAAATTCTGTATTTGCAGTACCGGCGCCTACTACCGGAACCTGAAGATGGCCGGAGGTATAAGTATCATATAAAGCATGAAAATTAGGAGCAGGATCTTTATTGTATTCTAAAAAATTGAGATCATAAGGGTCAATGAAGGATTCCAGCAGGACACAGACAATGTTTGGCATATCATCCGATACGGGAGTTTCCTTTTTTTCTATGGAATCCAAAGCTTCTGATACCAATTCCGGGCTGTATCCTTCCGGCCGGTGCATTCCACGATCCACCACGCTGGCGGAAAAGCTGTAGATAAAGCCATAATCGGAGTAACCCTGGGCAATATTTTCAAAGTAGCTTGCCAATACGTTGGTATTTACCGCCGCGTCTGTCACCATTGGGATGAAAAATATTAGCGCCCCCATGGAGAGCAGACTCACAAAGCGCCGGGGTTTTCCCTGAAATTTGGGACCCTTAAACCACAGAAGAACCAGAAGGAATACCACCAGGGAAACGCCTATAATAACAAGAAGCTCTTCCGTCTTATTGAAATAATTGCTCTGCATGGTCAAAAGATCATTGATCATTTTTAAATCGGTGTAGCTAAAAGGCGTTACGCGTTTCAGCAAAATACAGCCGTTAATGATGCCGAGAAACAGCCATAACACGCAAATTACGGTTCGCATTAGCATACGGCGCCGAAATAAATATACCAGCGTCAGAGAAGCGAATACAAGCAGAGAATTGTACAGGTACACCAGTCCCCGGTCAAAAACAAATGAAAAAGCCGCCGTAAACGAATGACGGGAAACCCATTCAATTAAAAAACAGACGCTGCAGGCTAACAGCATATGAAAAATCAGGGAATAGCGGTTTAGAAAAGTAATTATTGTTTCCTTCTTTTCCGGTGCAATCCAATGCTTTTTTTCTCGATGTAATTTTTGCTCTTTCCGTTGACGGAAGAAATGTTTCATTTTTTCTAAAATACTATTGTACATAATATCATCATCCTTTATTATGAGTGCTATAGAAATGTGCAAGCATATGTGAATGATTGCAGCAGCCCACATTCCCTTGCAGGGTTGCCAATCACCAATCTTGTGCTTGGTGAACACAAATTGTGAATAATTTGTGAACAAAATATGAATGGATAGAACTACTTAGGATAGAGTAGTCGAACTTTGAGAAAAAGTCAACTGTCCAGGATTAAAATTTATGTTTTCAATAGGAATTTTTAAGAAAATCTAAAAAAATTAGTGAAAATGTGTAGGGGGAAAATAATGGAAAACGAACGTAAAACAGAGCAGATTCTGGAGAGGGCAAAAGCTTTGGGATGTGTGCCGGGACTAGAAGCTATCAGCTGTCTCATGGAGGAATTGGGGAATGTGCAAGAGGAGCTTGCAGTGGTTCATGTGGCTGGAACCAATGGAAAGGGTTCCACAGGAGCTATGCTGGAAGCTATTTTATGCAGGGCTGGTTTTCACGTAGGGCGCTTTAGCTCCCCGGCCGTTTTTTCCCCGGAGGAGGTCTATCAGATTGACAAAACTCCCATTGCAAAAGAAATTTTAGATGGGCTGATGGAGGAGATTGCAGCCGCCTGCAGCCGCCTGGAGTCTTTGGGGAAACCAGTTCCTACCATATTTGAAATGGAAACGGCGGCGGCTTTTGTGTGGTTTTACCGGATGAAATGTGAGATTGTGATTCTGGAAACCGGGCTGGGGGGAAGGCTGGACGCTACTAATATTATAAAGAAGCCTTTGTGCAGCGTGATTACCTCCATCAGTAAGGATCATACGGCCATTTTAGGAGATACTTTAACACAAATTGCCTGGGAGAAGGCCGGAATTATTAAAAAAGGACGTCCCGCGGTTCTCTCATGGCAGACGCCGGAGGTGTTTGAAGTATTGCAGGAGAGGTGTAAGGCGATGCAGTGTGAGCTTTGGCAGTGCCAGGATAAGAAGGCCCGGAATCTCCGCTACGAAGAAGGCCGCCTGGTGTTTGATTGGGAAGATTTCTCAGAGATTTCCTTGTCCCTGGTGGGAGCGTATCAGCCCCAGAATGCAGTTTGCGCCATGTTGGCTGCCCATTGCCTAAAATCTCTTGGATATAACATAAGCAAAGAGGATGTCAAAGAAGGGCTGGCCGCAGCCCGCTGGCCGGGGCGGTTTGAGGTTGTGGCCAAAGCTCCCCTGATGGTCATTGACGGAGCCCATAATGAAGATGCGGCGAAAAAATTACGGGAAACTCTGGAAATGGGTTTTACAAATCAGAAAATAATATATATAATAGGAGTGCTTGGGGATAAAGATCATGAAGGGATGCTCCGTCAATTGCTGCCTTTGGCAAAGAAGGTTTATACCATTACGCCGGAAAATCCCAGAGCCTTATCCGCCCAGGAGCTGTGCCGGGAAGCAAGGAAGTACCATAGGGATGTTCAGGACATGGAGCGTGTTTCCCAGGCGGTTCAAGCCGCCGCTAAGGAGGCGCGCCTAGAAGAAGACGTGATGGTGCTTGCTTGCGGCTCCTTGTCCTGGCTGGGCTGTGCCAAAGAGGCTATGGTGAGGGAAACAAAAGCAGAAGAAGCTTACTGTAGCGAATAAGCCGGAAAACAGTTTCTGTTTCGTAGTAAAAGAATAGGAAAGAGATGGATTATGATAGACAAAAAGAAGGTAGAGGAAGCAGTCAGACTGCTGTTAGAGGGGATTGGCGAGGATGCAGACAGGGAAGGACTTAAAGAAACCCCCCAGCGGATTGCCAGGATGTATCAGGAGATTTTCAGCGGTTTGGAGGAATCCCCCCAGGTGCATCTGTCAAAGACATTTTCTGTGGAGGGAAGCCAGATGGTACTGGAAAAAGAGATTTCTTTTTATTCCGTTTGTGAACATCATCTTCTGCCTTTTTACGGGAAAGCCCATGTGGCATATCTTCCCAAGGGCAAAGTGGTGGGGATTAGCAAGCTGGCCAGAACCGTGGAGGTATTTGCCAAACGGCCTCAGATCCAGGAACGCCTGACTGCCCAAATCGCCGATGCCCTGATGGAGCATCTGGCTCCGGCAGGCGTTATGGTGATGCTGGAGGCGGAGCATATGTGCATGACTATGCGGGGGGTCAAAAAGCCTGGGAGCAAGACGGTAACCCTTGCGGCACGTGGGGAATTTGAGCAGGAAACATGGCAGCGTAAGTTTTTTCAGCTATTGGGGACGGGGGAATAAGGCGGCCGGATCTTCCTGAACGTATTGCAGATAAGGAAAAACAAACAGCAGGAGGACGTATATGAGAATAAGAAACAGAGAGTTTGACGTAGCCAATCATACCTATATTATGGGGATTTTGAATGTAACGCCAGACTCTTTTTCTGATGGGGGAAAGTATAATACTTGGGACAAAGCTCTGTTTCGGGCCCAGGAAATGGTCCAGGAAGGGGCGGATATTTTGGACATTGGAGGGGAATCTACCCGTCCGGGGCACATTCAGATTAGCGAGGAAGAGGAAATTAGCCGTACGGCGCCGCTGATTAGGCGGCTGAGAGAAGAATTTGATATCCCCTTGTCCATTGACACCTATAAAACGGCAGTCGCCAGGGAGGCGCTGGCTGCCGGAGCAGATCTGGTCAATGATATTTGGGGATTGAAATATGAGCCGGGTCTGGGGGAATTGATTGCAGAAAGCGGCGCTGCATGCTGCCTGATGCACAATCGCAGGGAGCCTGCAAAAGAAAATCTGATGGAGGAAATAAAAGCAGATCTGAGAGAAACTCTTTCACTGGCCCAAAAGGCGGGAATCTGTAAAGAACGCATTTTGCTGGATCCAGGGATTGGCTTTGGCAAGACGTATCAGCAGAACTTGGAGACGCTTTATTTTCTGGAGCAGCTTCAGGAACTGGGATATCCCCTTTTATTAGGGGCTTCCAGAAAATCAGTCGTTGGTTTGGCACTGGATCTTCCGGTACAGGAGCGGCTGGAGGGGACGCTGGTTACTACGGTATTGGGCGTTCTGAAAGGATGCGCCTTTATTCGGGTGCATGATATAAAAGAAAATGTTCGGGCAGTTCAGATGGCGCGGGCCATCTGCGACGGTTGGAGATAAAAAACAAGAGGGAGCGGAAAAGAAATGGAAGATACAAGCATGGAATGGCCGGGGCAGATCATCAGCGGCAATGGAATGGCAGAGTGGCCTCAGATGGATGTCATCGGGATCCATCATTTGGAGGTATTTGGAAATCATGGAGTTTTTCCAGAGGAGACAAAACTGGGCCAGAAGTTTTTGGTGAACGCCCGGCTCTTTACCAGAACCCGGGAGGCGGGCTTTACGGATGATTTGACGAAATCCATTCATTACGGAGAAATTTGCCATACCATCACACGTTTTCTCCGGGAACATACCTATCGCCTGATTGAAGCGGCTGCCGAACATTTGGCGGAGCATTTGTTATTGGAGACCCCTCGTCTTTGGGGCGTGGAGCTGGAGATTTTAAAGCCCTGGGCTCCTATTGGCCTGCCCTTGGAATCCGTATCTGTAAAAATCAGCCGAAGCTGGCATAAGGCTTATATTGCATTGGGTTCCAACCTGGGAGACAAACAGAGGTATCTGGATGAGGCCGTTTTAAAGCTGAAACAGCACAAAGGCATTCGTGTCTGCAAGGTTTCTGGCTTTATGGAGACAGAGCCTTACGGAGGGGTGGAGCAGGACGTGTTTTTAAACGGATGCCTGGAGGCAGAGACCATTTTATCCCCATTGGAATTATTACAGGAGATGAATCGGATTGAGGCGGAGGCCGGACGGGAGAGAGTGATTCACTGGGGCCCCAGAACGCTGGATTTGGATTTGATTTTTTATGATCGTCTGATTACCACAGAGCCAAAGCTGCTGCTGCCCCATCCTGATATGCACAACCGGGAGTTTGTGCTGCGTCCTTTCATGGAGCTGTGCCCGTATTTGCGCCATCCAGTAACAGGTAAGACCATAAAAGAAATGTTGGAGGAAGTGACAGGATGCCGGAATTAGCAAAAGAAACGAAACATAAGAATAAGAGAAACAAAAATAAAATAGGGGCGAGATGCTTAAGTCTGGGAGAAGCGAAAATGATTCTGCCCACCTATTCCCAAATTCAAATACAGATTGACCAGTTTCGCAGCGAGCGGGAAGGTGACAATAAGAAGGAAAACATCAATCAGAAAACAAATAATATCGGAATTATCGGAGTCAGAGGGGCAGGAAAAACCTCCCTGCTGAAAACGATTCGGGAAGAGCTGATGGAAAAGAATACCCAGGGGCAGGACTTGATTTTTCCCATCATCGTACCGGAGAATATGTCAGAATCCAGTACGCTGATGGCCACCATTCTGGGCATGATGAAAAAATATGTGGATGAAAAGGACAAAAAGGAAAAGCAGGACAGAGGTTATCCGGACTGTGAGCGGGGGAGCGGAATTGTAAAGCAATATAAAGAAGCAGTAAAACAGTATACATTTATCCAGCGAGAATACCGGGATATCCTGATTCATGAATATACCACGGAAAACGATTATGCCGAAAGCTCTACGAAAATATTTAATTCAGACATTGAGTTTATTACAAAGTTTCATGAACTGATTTCGACGTTGTTATCTGGTCATGAGAAGGGGATGCTCTTTCTGTTTATTGACGACATTGACTTGAGCACCCACCGCTGTACCGATGTGGTAAAAACATTGCTTTCTTATTTGTCCAATGAAAATATTGTGACCTTTATTTCCGGGGACTTGGAGACATTTGAAGAAGCTTTGACGGTGGATTTTCTACGCCAGGAGAAGGTGCTAGGGAAGGATGTTTTAGGAGAGTCCATGTTGGAGAACTCTAAGGCAGGCACGTTTTTGGACAGTAAGAAGAAGCTGGCCTATGAATACCTGAAAAAAATTCTTCCGCCGGTGTATCGTCATAATATTAAGGAATGGGCCCTGGAGGAAAAAGGAACGTATTGCATTCAGGAGGAAGAGGGAGATACAGGAAAGGATTTTGCCTGGTATCTTTCGGAAGCGTTGGAGGGCTGGGTGGATCCGGCATTTTTCCAATATTATGAGGAAGGTACGGGTATGGGGGTGCTGCCTTATACATACCATCTGTTTGACAATACCTCCCGGGGACTTAATAATGTGTACAATGTGCTGAAGGAAATCGCGTCTTTGCAAAAGAGCTGGAAGGAAGGCTTCAGGGAGGGAGAACTCAGTGAAGAAGACGTGCTGGGGAAGAAGAAGCAGTTGTTAGATACGATTATTTCCTCCAAGCATTTATATAATCAGCACCGGAGCGAGATTTTGGGTAATATGTTTTATGTGGGGGCTAGGGGCGGCCAGGTGTTTTTTGATAATGCGCTGGCGATTATTTATGATAATTATGAAGGAAACAGAAGTCCTGTAGAGAAGTTTTCTTTGTTTTTATTGGTAGATTTTGCTGCCAGGCTTTTTTATGAGGGTGAATATGAAGCAAGAGTTGAGAATGACAAAGATTATTATGAGTTGAAAAAACTGGTGATGGAAGATTTGATCTTACATCCAGTAATTGCAGGAAAAGCTAAGCCTGTTCGGTATCAGACTTTTAAGTGGGATGAAATTGGGGAGAAGAAGGAAGTTACCATATTTGGTATTAGTACAAGTTTTTTAACAAAGGGGGAACTTGTTTTAAATTTAGCCGTTTATCGCAATATGAATATGGACACTTTAACGATATTACATCAAATACCTTTAAGGGATCTTCAAAAAATGGATGTTGAAATGGCAAAGCTGGAGCAAGAGGTGTTTTTAGCATTTTGGAGGGCGGTATCGTCTGTAGAAAGAGCCAGTAATAGAAGAGGTGTATTATTGGAAGAGTATTATCCAGTTTTTTGGCGGGAATTTGGATATATGCAGAGCCATTTGTCAAGAATACCAGAACAGAATGCTATAATGAAATTGTTTGATGAAGAGTGCGAGAGTGCAATATCTTCCATGGAAAAAGGCTTGGATAAAAAAGAGACGGGTCAGAATAAAGATGAAATTGCTATAAATAAAACTCAAAGGAATTACTTGAAACGTATCTTGCAAAACACAGCTGCAGAATATGTAAAGCCTGTTTGGGAAGAGAATGGGAGTTTACCAGAACTTCCTTCCAAAGAAGCAGGATTTGAGGAAGCAGATAGAAAAAAAGATTTTAGTAAGATATGTAAAATAATATCTGTTGTTAGTGAGAAGGGACTTTGGTTAGAAGAAGCCGCTGGAAAAGTGGTAGATTATATGGCAAAAGAGATGAAAAACAGGCTAGAGGAGATTAGTTCAAATTTAGTTGTTTCCTATAGTTGGAAGTTAGAAACAAAAAGAGCTGTTTCAGAATGGAACGGATATAATGATTCCTATCACGGTGTTTCCCAGACAAAATCAGCGAATACAAAAAAGAAAATCCGGGATTTGCTAGAAGTTGATAGGATTGGACAAGTAGAGGAGAAGTTAGAAGAGGGAATTTCTTGGCCTAAATTTGTTCAAATGTTAGAAGTAGTCTCAAAACTTTCTGAAAATTATTCCGCTTGGTACGGGCAAAGAGAGGCTCAGGAACTGAAAAATGGATTGCTGGAATGTCATGCAAATCCAGTATCTTTATGTGAAGATAAGGAGTTTAAATTCTTGCTTTGCCACTATTTTAATTACAAAACATCCGTAGGAAATGATGAGGAAATACACCAACAGGCAGAGCTAATGAAAGAAATCACAGAACAGCTGTCCAATGCACATTTAAAAGCCGACCAGGCGGTACTAAACTCCTTCATTGACCAACTAAACGAGTCCCTAGAAGACGACGAGAAATTAGACCAAGAAGAATTCGAAAATTTATTCGGTTAGGGCGTGATACATATGATAAATGATTCCATTAACCGTTTTCTGGGGGTACTCTGTTACCCCTTTCTTTCCTTGGAAACATTTAAAGAGGATTTAATTGGAGCGTTTTTAAAGGCCGCCCACAAACAGCAAGCCGGCTTTGACGGGACGGCCAAGGAGCCGGAGGATATCCGAAAGCGTTTAAAAAGCCAGCTCATCGACTATATCCGGGATAATTTTACTATCTATTCCTACGATGAAATCTATCTCTACCTGGAAAAATGCTATCTCTACGATGCACTGGATTACGAAAGCCCCCTTGCTATGTACGTAAAAGTGATGAAACGAATGGCGGACGCGCTGATTTCCCACAGGGACGGCAGAATCGTATTTAAATATTGGGAAAATAAAGAGGACAAAGATTTATTCGGAGGCTTTGCAGGGAACAATAAAGTAACGCTGTTTCACAGCCTTAATTGCCACATTCCTATGGACGTGATTGCCATTGTCTATATGGTTTCCAGTCAGAGGGAGCCGGATATCCGCTGCCTGAATTACTTTTATGGAACCATTGAGGCTGCAGATCAGCAGCTGTCCATGATTTTGAAAAAAGGCGTGGCGGAGAACCATCTCCATAAAGGAGTGTCCCGGACGTTTCCTAGTATTTGGGATTCCCTGATGGAACCTCTTACGGCAAAAAAGAAAACGACCTTCCGGAACAAAAGCCTGGTAACCGGGAGCAAAGACCATAAAAAACGGATTTTGTTTTACATTCTGGGGTGCGGGGTGGTAAGAGGCTGGCTGGCCTATCAGATGACTCTCCCAATGGAAAACTGGGAGGAGGGGCCAAAGGCCGTTCGGATTTTGGCGAGAGAGTTTCGATGCGGCAGGCTCTTTGAAGAACATTACAAAAAAGAGTTTCAAGCACAGGAAGAGGAGGAAATTATTTCTTACTATGCCGGCCTTTGGAATGAATTGGAGGACTTTTTGCCGGAAAGCGCCATGGAGGGGAATCTGTGCAGAATACTGCTGAAGGAAGATCCCAGGGTACATACCTTTGATGAAAATGTGTTTTTGTACCGTGCCATAGACGGGGTGTATCACAAAAAAATGAGTGAAGATTTTGGCATGTGCATGATGCAGTATCTTAGGGTAAGAAATTATTTTTTCCATGAGAGCGTACAGCAGAAGACCATCAAGGGACTGGATTACTTCCAACAGGAACATTATACGGTGAATTCCGTGTTAAACCGTATGAATACTAATAACTTCTGGGAGAATGCCATCCGGGAACAATTACAGAACCAGGATCTGCAAAAAATAGAATTTAGGTTTAGTATGAATTCCTCCTATCAGAGCCTGAAAAAAGAAGTGAAAAGCTTTTTGGAAGCATACAAAAACGTACTGGAGGAAGACTATTGTTTTTGGGCCGATGGCCATTATATTCCAAAACAAAGATTTCCCCGGGCGGGGCTGGTGCTGCATTTTTTGAAACGGCCGGATCCGCCGGTGCCAAAGAAGTGCTTTGCCAATGGGGCTACAGACTGTGCCAGCTACCGGTTCGGCGCCCTGCAGAAAGCTTACATGGAGCAGGTGAAATTATTTGTAAAACTCCGTTCGGAATTTAGTGAGCTTAGCAGGTATTTAGTAGGAATTGACGCTGCAAGCCTGGAAAATTCCACCCCGGTGTGGGTTTTTGTGCCTGTCTATAATCAGGCCAGGGACAGCCAGGTGGAACGGATCGGCCGGAATGGAGAAGGAGAATGCTATACCCAGAGTCTGGGCTTTACCTTTCATGCCGGGGAAGATTTCCGTCATATTTTGTCTGGACTTCGCAGGATTGACGAGGCAGTGGAGCATTTGAAGTTTCATGCCGGGGACCGGATTGGCCACGGGATTGCGCTGGGGCTGTCTCCCAGTCTGTGGAGAAACCAGAACCCTGTGATTATTATCCCTAGATTGGAAGCTCTTGAAAATTATCTTTGGGCATATGATACCCTTCGGAAAAATTACAGTGATTTTAAAGCTTCTATTTTGGCTTATATGGAGCAGCGTATTTTTGCGTTGTCAAAAGATATTTATGGGGATACGGCGGCCATCACTCTGGAGATGCTGATTTGCGGTTATAACAGCATATTTTCGGAGGATATGGCCGGGGAACTCCTTGGAGAAGAGACGACCTGCGGCTTCTGCGAACATCTGGAAAAGAAGGAACAGATTCCCTGGAATGCCGGATTGCTTACAGCGGCCAGGCATTGCAATGTATTTGCCAAAAAGATGGATCAGCCCATTCACTATGAAATTACTCAGCAGGATTTGTCCATAATAGAGGAAATGCAGAAATTATTGAAAAAGAAGCTGGGGAGAAAGGGAATTGTGCTGGAAGTTAATCCGTCCTCTAACCTGGCCATCGGGGAGATTGACCGCTTGGGAGAAAATCAATTTTATCAAGTGAACAAAATAAATGAAGAAGAAAATGTGATTATTTGCATTAATTCCGACGACCCCGCCGTATTTAATACCAATGTGTCAAATGAGCTGGCTTATATTTATTATGGAATGCTGGCCAAAAACATCAGCCGGGAGGCTGCTTTGCTGTGGATTGACCGGGTACGGAGAAACGGCATGGACAGTTCCTTTATCCGTCGCCAGGAATCGGACGGAATGCTGCTAAAGAAATTAGAGGAATTGCTGCAGCAGATGTAAGTTGGGAGATTTTATAGGTAATTGCGAAAGTCAAAGCTGAGAGAATATTCTGACAATATATTTCATTCAAAGTCTGATGCACCGAGCATTCCAATGAGCCCAATCAAGCAGAACCCAGTCGGGATTAGGCCCTCCTGTGTTCTATGGTCTCATTTTCATGGTGCAAATGTCTTTTCCTGAAATATATTGTCAGAATATTCGGCTAAGTTTTGAGTTTCGCAATCACCTAATATTCCATATGATAAATGTTAAGAACCTCTTGACATTGCACAAAAAGTGAGATAAAGTAGAAAACGAATCAGGGGCGGCGAAAGCCTGAGAAAAACTTCGAGTTTAGTCCCTTAGTACCTGATCCGGGTAATGCCGGCGTAGGGAGATTGTGTTTTCGGTGAATCAGTATAAGGTGAACATAATCATGCCCTGCGCAACTATGCGCAGGGTTTTTTTATCTTATGGGAAAGGTTGCTTTGTTGTGATATTGTTTGTGACTTCTCCTTGAGATAAAGCCCCTTGGGCAGGATGGCACTCCCAGGAGAGGAATGACGTCTCTTTTTGTCCGCGCCCAGATCCAGTTACAAAACTTGTATCTTGAGTGATTGCGAAACGCAAAACTTGGCTGAATATTCTGACCATATAGTTTAGGAAAAGACATTTGCACCATGAAAATGAGACCATAGAACACAGGAGGGCTTAACCCCGACTGGGTTCTGCTTTGCTGGGCTCATTGGAATGCTTGGTGTAACAGACTTTTCCTAAACTATATGGTCAGAATATTCCCTTAACGTTGACATTCCCAATCACCTAAACCATGCATCTGTACGAAAGGAGAACGATTATGAATGCAAGCGTAGCAATCCAGGTACTGCCGGAGGCAGCCAATGAGGAAGAATTAATTCGTATTGTAGACGAGGTGATCGCCTACATCAAAAGCACAGGGCTTCATTGCTCTGTAGGCCCTTTTGAGACCACCATTGAGGGAGATTACGACCAGCTGATGGATATTGTCAAGGAATGTCAGCACATTGCCGTGAAAGCAGGCGCGCCTTATGTGGCGTCCTATATCAAAGTCGTATACCGCCCCGAAGGAGATGTGCTGACCATTGAGAAAAAGATTACAAAACATCACCAGTAAAGGGATTTCGGCGGCGGTCATTTTTGCATTCCTTGTCATTTGGCAGGCGTTAAGCGGGGCGGGGATAATTCCAAAATTCATGCTGCCTTCTCCCATAGACGTGGGAAGAGCGTTTTTTAGCGAATTCCCCTTACTGATGGAGCATGGGAAAGCCACCTTGACGGAGGCGTTTTTGGGCCTTCTTTGCGGAGTGCTGCTGGCCTTCTTTGTGGCTGTGCTTATGGATTGGTTCCCCTATGTATATCAGGGATTGTATCCCATTATCGTGCTGACTCAGACGATTCCCACGATTGCCATAGCGCCTCTTTTGGTGCTGTGGATGGGATATGAAATGGCGCCTAAGATTACGTTGATTGTCATTACCACATTTTTTCCCATTACCATCGGCCTTTTGGACGGATTTCGCAGCGGCGATCCAGATGCGGCGGATTTGTTTAAGGCCATGGGAGCTTCCAAATGGCAGATTTTTCGCTATATGAAGCTGCCAGGCAGCCTGGGGCATTTTTTTGCAGGCCTTCGGGTATCGGCGGCTTACTCCATTGTGGGGGCGGTTATATCAGAGTGGCTGGGAGGCTATTACGGCCTGGGAGTTTACATGGTGCGTGTGAAAAAATCCTATTCCTTTGACAAAATGTTTGCGGTGATTTTCTTGATATCGGCTATTAGCCTGCTTCTTATGCGGCTGGTGGACTTGCTAAAAGAGCTTGTCATGCCCTGGGAGCGGGTGAAGGAGGAAAAATGAAAAAGAAAATAAGTATGTTGCTGCTGAGTGCGGCGGCAGCCTTGTGCCTTACGGCCTGCGGCGCGGCTTCGAAAGAACCGGGAAGCGGCGAGCTTACAAAGCTTACCTTTGTCCTGGACTGGACTCCCAATACGAATCATACCGGAGTGTATGTGGCCCAGGCGGAGGGATACTTTAAGGAAGCCGGGGTGGAGGTGGATATTATTCAGCCTCCGGAGGACGGCGCAGCTTTATTAGTAGCCGGGGGAGGCGCCCAGTTCGGCGTAGATTTTCAGGACAGTCTGGCGCCGGCTTTTGCAGGTGATAATCCTCTTCCGGTGACAGCGGTTGCCGGGATCATCCAGCATAATACCTCCGGGTTGATTTCCCTCAAAGAACAGGAGATCGATAGTCCTAAAAAGATGGAAGGCCACACGTATGCTACCTGGAACCTGGATACGGAGCAAGCCATTTTGAAATATGTGATGGAACAAGACGGGGGAGATTTTTCCAAACTGGATATGATACCAAGCACCGTGACAGACGTGGTTACCGCTCTTGAGACGGATGTGGATCTGATTTGGATTTATTATGCCTGGGACGGAGTTGCCGCTCAGGTAAAAGGGCTGGAGACAAATTATATCAGTTTGGCGGATTTAGACGAAGCCCTGGATTATTACAGCCCGGTAATCATTGCCAATAACGATTTCCTAAAACAACATCCGGATCAGGCCAAAGCATTCCTTACAGCAGTAAAAAAAGGATATGAATTCGCCATAGAAAATCCCCAGGAAGCGGCCGAAATTTTCTGTGAGGCTGTGCCGGAGCTGGATCCGGAGATGGTGCAAAAGAGCCAGGAGTGGCTGGCAAATCAGTATCAGGGGGATGCTGTTAGCTGGGGTGTGATTGACGGCTCTCGTTGGGACGGTTTTTATCAGTGGTTGTTTGACAATGATGTGATTGACCAGGAGATTCCCAAAGGAACGGGGTATTCCAATGAATATCTGGAATAATAGATAACATGTGATTTCCAAAGGGGAAGGAAGGGAGGATACATGGAACAGCCAGTGATATTAAAGGCGGAGCATATTACGCATCGCTATGAAAAGAATCCTATCATAGAAGATATCTGCCTGCATTTGAACCAGGGGGAGATCGTGGGCCTTCTGGGGGTTAGCGGAGTGGGAAAGACGACCTTGTTCCATGTCCTGTCCGGCCTCCTTACTCCCACAAAGGGCCGGATTTTTTTGGCAGGGGAGGATATCACCGGAAAGGCCGGACATATCAGCTATATGCTGCAAAAAGATCTGCTGCTGCCATACGCCACTGTTTTGGACAATATCTGCATGCCAAGGCGGATGAAAGGAATGAAAAAAAAGGAGGCCCGAAGAGAAGCGGAGGCTCTTCTGGAAGAGTTTGGATTAGAGGGCTGCCAGGGAAAATATCCCTCTCAGCTTTCCGGGGGTATGCGCCAGAGGGCGGCGCTGCTGCGGACATATCTGTTTTCCGGACAGGTGGCGCTTTTGGACGAGCCCTTTAGTGCATTGGACGCCATTACAAAAGGAGAGATTCACCAGTGGTATTTGAATGTGATGGAGAACATCCGGTTGTCCACCATATTTATTACTCATGATATTGACGAGGCGATTTTGCTTTCCGACCGAATTTATATGATGTCGGGAAAGCCGGGGCGTATTACGGCGGAGCTTACGATAAATAAGCCCAGGCCCAGAGGGCAGGAATATATGCTTACCGGAGAATTCCTAGAATATAAGAAGAAAATACTTGAGTTGCTGAAGTAACGAGTTTCAAGAAAAAGAGGCTGTTATTTCAGCTTTCTTTTTTTTCGGCATTTCCCATAGGGGAATGTTGTGAAGATAGATTGGAAAAAGCTTGTAAAGTGGTACGGCGCGATGTATAATCAATTTATATGTAAAAACGTGTGAATTATAGTGGTTCTAAAAAGAAGGCGGCAGGAGAAGATGATGATACATTTACACGTCTGAGATAATGACAACGCCGTAGGGTCTGTTGGGATGCAGGTTTTACGGCGTTATTTTATGAGAAAGGGCAAGGATGTTTTGCCCTTTGAGGGGAGGATACCTATGAAAAAAGTAATTTTATTTGATCTTGACGGAACCATTATTGATTCCCAGGAGGGGGTTACAAAATGTGTACAATATGCTCTGGCTCACTTTGGAATCCAGGAAGAGGATTTGGAAAAATTGCGGGTGTTTATCGGGCCTCCTCTGCGGGGACAGTTTCAGAGGCAGTATGGATTTACCCCTCAACAGGCCCAAGAGGCTGTTATGGTATATCGGGAGCGTTATGTAAAAAAGGGAATGTATGAGTGCAGGCTCTATCCTTATGTGAAGGAAATTCTGGCTCACCTCAGGCAGAAGGGATATTTGCTTGCTCTGGCTTCTTCCAAAAACGAATCTGCCTGTATCGGAATTTTAAAGCATTTTGGGATCGACGGGGGCTTCGACTTAATTGGAGGGGCCACAGACGATGGAAGGATCAGCGAGAAAGCAGATGTATTAAAAATGGTGATGGAGCGTTTGGGAAATTGGAATACAAAGGATTACGTTCTGATTGGAGACACCCGGTTTGACGTGCTGGGAGCTTGCGCTGTGGGAATGGACTGTATTGGCGTTACCTATGGGTTCGGCACCAGAGAAGAATTGCAGGAAGCAGGGGCGAAGGAAATTTTTACATCTTTACAGGAGGTGGAAGCTTATTTTGAAGAATCATTCATTTTTTAAAATTTGGGACATTGCATATCCAGTATTGTTGTATTATGTAGTTTCCAATATTGTAATGTCTCTGGCGATCCTGGCCCTTGGAATTAGGGAAGATAATTATGCAGCCAGTTATACCATGCTTCAGACCATGGCGGCGGCAGTTTCCCTTCCGGTTTTATATCGCTTTTACCGGAAAGACCAGATGCTTTTTACAGTATTTCATCAAAGGACCCACAATGCATTTCAAGAGACGTCTCGCCGCCAAAAGATTGTTTTTGGCCTTCTGGTGTTTTTGTGCGGCGCTCTTATGGGACTTGTGCTGAACCATCTGATTGGAGCCATAGGGCTTGAGGGAATGTCGCCCGGATATCAGAATGTAACGGCTCACTTTTTTGCAGGGGACGTCTTTTTTGAAGTATTAGGCGTGGGAATTCTGGTTCCGATTGTGGAAGAGCTTTTGTATCGGGGCATTGTGTATGGCAGACTTTCCGATTGGATTGGTATTCCAGGGGCCGCTGTTATATCCACGTTGATTTTCGGAGGGCTGCATATGAATGTGGTGCAGCTGTTGTATGCGGGGCTGATGGGCCTGCTTTTGGTATTTTTTCTGGAAAAAACTCATAACTTGTACGGAGCCGTCCTGGGGCACATAGGGGCGAACCTATTGACTGTGCTTCGAGTGGAAACAGGCTGCTTGGACTGGATGGAAAGGAGCCCGGTTGTTTTTTGGGGCTGTACTTTTGGGATGGCGGTTGTAAGCCTGGGAATCATGGGATATTTACATGGAAGGTTTTTCTTTAAAAAGAGGAGGAAATAGATATGGTTTATAAGGAGTTTCAAGATCTAAAGCTGTCTGCCTTGGGGATGGGCGCTATGCGTCTTCCGGTTGTAGACGAAGACGACGCAAGGATTGATGAAGAGAAAGCGGCGGCCATGGTGGATTATGCCATGAATTGCGGAATTAATTATTATGATACGGCCTGGGGCTATCATAACGGCAATTCCGAGCGGGTAATGGGAAGGGCTCTTAAGAAGTATCCCAGAGAGAACTATTATCTTGCCACCAAGTTTCCTGGGTATGACCTTTCCAATATGGACAAGGTGGAAGAGATTTTTGAAAAGCAGTTGGAAAAATGTCAGGTGGAATATTTTGATTTCTACCTGTTCCACAATGTATGCGAAATGAATATTGACGCATACCTGGATCCTGCCTATGGCATTTACGAATATCTGATGAAACAGAAAAAGAACGGCCGAATCCGCCATCTGGGATTTTCCGCTCATGGAAGCTGTGAGGTAATGGGGCGTTTTTTGGATGCTTATGGAGAATCCATGGAGTTTTGCCAGATTCAGTTGAACTGGTTGGATCATACGTTCCAGAATGCAAAAGGGAAGTTGGAGCTTTTAAAAGAGCGTCAGATTCCGGTTTGGGTGATGGAGCCTTTGCGGGGCGGGAAGCTGGCGGCTTTGCCCAAAGAGCAGGAAGAAGCTTTGCGCGCCCTGCGGCCAGAGGAGACGATTCCTGCCTGGGCGTTTCGTTTTCTTCAATCGATCCCGGAGGTTGTTGTAACCTTATCCGGTATGTCCAATTATAAACAGCTTCAGGAAAACGTTGCCACCTTTGAGACAGAGAAACCTTTGAATCAGCAGGAGATGGAGGGATTGTTGTCCGTCGCTTCCGCTGTGCTAGAAAAACAAATTCTGCCTTGTACAGCCTGCCGCTACTGCATCAGCCATTGTCCCAAGGGGCTTAATATCCCGGGATTGTTGGAATTATACAACGAACATTCCTTTACCGGCGGCGGTTTTATTGCACCCATGGCCTTGATGGCGGTTCCCAAAGAGAAGCACCCCAACGCCTGCATTGGCTGCAGAAGCTGTGAAGCAGTCTGCCCTCAGCAGATCAAGATATCGGAAGCAATGTCTGATTTTGCAGGAAAACTGGGAGCCTAAAAGGTGTGAAGGAATTGTATGTAATAGCCTTGTGTGAGGATGAAGAGAAAGAACGGGATCGGATCGAGGTTCTTTTGACAAAATATCAAACCAGATCCAAAATGAAAGAGTGTGAGATTTTGCACTTTTCCAATGGAGAGAGCTTACTAAAGCATATTCGGGAAGAAGTATATATGCCGGATCTCCTTCTTTTGGATATTATTATGTCCGGAAAGTCCGGCATAGAGACAGCCGAGGAAATCCGGGCATTGGGCGGGAATATGCCCATCGTATTTTTAACGACCTCTACAGAGTATGCATTGCGGGCTTACGGCGTGGATGCGATTCAATATCTGGTAAAGCCTTTGGAGCAGGAGCGGTTTTTTCATGCCTTAGATTCTGCAATAGGGCAGATTTGCAGAAAAAAAGAAAGCCAGATTGTGATTAAGACGGCGGGAGGAGTCCGCCAAATACAGTTGGATCATATCGTATACTGTGAGTCTCAGAAAAATTATCAGGTGTTTCATTTAGGGAAAATGGAATATAAGGTTCGCATGACAGGGGAAAAGCTATGGGAGACGCTGAAAAAATTCCCTCAATTCGGAAGATGCGGACGCTCTTATATCCTGAATATGGATCATGTCGTGTCTGTAGAGCGGGAAGAGATTGTATTAGATCATGGAAGCACCATATATATTCCCCGGAATAAGGCCGCAGAATTTAAGAAAAATTATTTTGCCTATTATTTTGCTTACAGTGATGAAGAGGGAATCCATATATAATAAGAGAAGACATTTTGTTTTAACTGCAAGGAAAGAAAGACCCTGTTACCTTTTGGGAGAGGGTCTTTTTTTGTCCCTGAAAAAATAGAATATATCCCATTTTGTGGTTATTCTCTGTCGAAAATGGTATAGTAAATAAAATTTAAGGAGGGTGAGAATGATGTTAGGAGGCTCTTTCTTTGTGGCGCTTATGCGCAATCTGATCAGCGTAGGGCTGATGCTGTCATTTTTTTTAATGCTGGACCGCCCCAGGTTTTCTATGAAAAAGACCATTTGGTGTTATGGGGTTTTTGGAGTTTTTATAGTTGGCGTTTATAGTGTATGGTATTTGTTTGAGAATGCCAGCTTTGTTCAATATGCCGCATTTTCGTCCCTTCTGGTAGTGGGAATTTTCTGCAGTCTCATGAGCAGCGAAGTTCTGTATCTGTCTTTGTATAAAATGGCGTTGGCATTTTACTTGTTTTCTGTATGCGCTTTCTGCGGAGTAGACATAGCCCGGTGGGCGTTTGGAGGAAATATTTGGATAGATGTTCTGGTACGGTTGATTTGCCTTGTTGTGATTCTGGTATTTACCTGGAAAAAGTTTCGAAAGCGATTTCTTGGAGGGGTAGATTATCTGATTGAGGAGATGGATTTGTTCAGCGCCGCTACGCTTTTTGTGTCTATTATGCTGGGAGCGATTATGGCTTATTGGCCCAATCTCCAGGGATTTTCTATATTTAATATGGTGCGGGCATTTCTGATTTTATTTATGGCGGGGGTTTTGCAATACGCCATTCTTCATCTTTATATCCATTTGGGACAGGAACATTATATTCAGGCTCAGAAAGAATTGTTGGAGGTAAATGAGCAGCTTTTAGAGCGTCAGATGGAGCTGATGCGGGAATCGGAAAAAGAGGCGGCCAGGATTCGCCATGACGTGCGTCATCATATTTTATTGATTCGGGAATATGTCAGGAAGGGGGAGATGGAACAGCTCCTTTGCTATTTAGAGCAATATGAGGAAGATGTGGAGAACAGGAGTGTGAAGGATATCTGCCGGAACCGGACTGTCAACAGCATTTTGTCTGCTTATGCAAGAAAAGCCAAAAGCCAGGGAATCCAGGTTTTTATGGATGTGAAGGCGGCGGAAGGATTGCCGATTCGGGAGACCGACTGGGTGGCTATGCTCGCCAATGCGTTTGAAAATGCGATTCATGGATGTATTGATTCTGGTGCTCTTCAACAAGAGATCCATATTTACATAGCGCAAAAGGGAAATAAGATGGTAATTCAATGCCGCAATACCAGCGCCGCCGACGTGATTTTTTCCAGAGGGCTGCCCCAATCGGATAAAGGAGGAGGCTTAGGGGTATTCAGTATTCAAAAGGCCGCCTCCAATTACGGCGGAGAGACGGATTTTGTTATAGAGGATGGGATGTTTATTACCAGAATTCTTTTAAACCTTCCTGCATCGTGTGGGAGAGAAGTGAGGTAAGATCATGAATATTATCAAATTATTGCATGGAGATCAATTATATCTTTTTCTGGAAGGAAGGCTGGATGCGGCTGCCGCATCAGAGCTGAAACAGGTGTTGAATAATGAGCTGGAGGGAGTCACAGAACTTATTATTGATTTGGAGGAACTGGAATATCTGTCTCTGTCAGGAGCAGGCGTCCTTTTAAGCGCACAGGAAATGATGAATCGGAAGGGAAGCATGAAGGTAGTCCATGTGAATGATATGGTAAAAGAAATATTGAGCGCTGCCTTAGAGCTGATGCAAACGCATATCAATTTACTGAATCAATTATTCTAATACTTTTTCAGGAAAAAGCGTCATAAAACGGTAATATTTTTTGTTTACCCTTTTTTATATTTTGGTTATAGTAATAACAAGCCGATGGATATCCAGGGAATGAAACGGCGGCTGTAATAAAAGTATAATAGGAGGGAAAAGGATGCGGAACAAAAATTTGTGGAAAAAAAGTATCGTTTTGGGGATGACGCTGACAATGATTTTGTTCTTGGCTGCCTGTGGAGCTGATAATACAAAGGAGCCCAAGGACGGCAAAAGCAGCCAATCAGGGGATGGCGCTCAGACAGAAGAAAATACGGACCCTTACGGAGCATATGAAGAGACCGTGACTTGTACTTTAGGAAGGCAGACGCTTCAGAATCCCAAAATTCCGGAAGGAGACAGCTATGAAAATAATGCATATACAGATTGGGTGGAGAAACGATTTAACGTAGATTTGACCAATGCCTTTGAGGCCAACGACGGAGAAGACTATGAACGTCAGGTATCCTTGGCCATTGCTTCAGAAGAATTGCCGGATATGATGATTGTCGGCCGCGCCACCTTAGAAGAGCTGGTGGAAGATGATTTGGTGGAGGATTTGACCTCTAGTTACGACAATTATGCTACGGATTACATCAAAGGAATCTATGATTCTTATGATGGAAGATGTTTGGACAGCGCCACCTTTGACGGAAAACTGATGGCGATTCCCTCCACGAATCCGGATTCGGCGCCCAGCCAGATTTGGATTCGCCAGGATTGGCTGGATAAGCTGGAGATAAAACTAGACGAAGATGGGAATGCCGCTATTACCAGAGAAGAGTTGGAAATGGTTGCCAAAGCGTTTTTGGAAAAGGACCCGGGAGAAAGCGGCAATCCGGTGGGTATTTCTTTTACCTATGATATGAACGGAAGCGAGACCCTTGAGATGCAGGCGATTTCCGCATCCTTCGGCGCATTCCAGAAACAGTGGTTCCAGAAGGAGGACGGTACGGTATACAATGGTTCCACAACTCCGGAAATGAAGAAGACGCTGGAATATATGAATCAATTATTTAAAGACGGGATTTTAGATCCTCAATTTGGAACCAGGACATGGGACGATATTACCGCTTTGATGACCAATGGGCAGACCGGTATTATCTTTGGCGCATGGCATATTCCGGACTGGCTCTTAAGCAATGTAAAATCTATGGATCAAAACGCTGCCTTCACCGCTTTTGCACTGGAGGATGACAAGGGCAAAGTAAATGTGTTCCACAATAATCCGGCGGCAAACTATGTAGTAGTGAGAAAAGGCTATGAGCATCCGGAACTGGCCATTAAAATAGTCAATCTGTTCCATGACGAGCGGGTAACTTCCAAGACGCTGAAAGACGACGCGCCGGAAGTATACGAATATGAACAGCTTGGCGTAGACGGCTCTGTAAGACCTTTGCGAATTGAGGTAAACAGCAATGTTTCCCTGCTGAATGATTATGGGGCGATTGTGCAGTGTGTAAACGGCGATATTACAATAGATGAGGTTCCTACATTGGAGGCAAAGAACATCGTAGGATGTGTGCAGCGTTATAATGAAGACCCCAACACCACGGATGTGATTGACTGGGCCAGATATCATTCTCGCATGAAGGGGATTCAATTGATTCAGGATCTTACAGATTATGACAGCTTGGTTTGGGTATCCCCTCTTTATCTTGGAACAACAAAGACCATGAAGAACAAAAGTGCGAATTTGGATAAGCTGGAGGCGGAAACATTTATCAAGATGATCATCGGAGAAGAATCGACGGATCAATTTGACAGCTTCGTAGAACAGTGGAATGCACAGGGCGGAGCAGCTATTTGTGAAGAACTGGCAGAGAAAGCGCAATAGTCATACAGGAAAAGGGGGCCGAAGAAGGCCCCCTTTTTAGAGGAGGCGGGTAAATGAAAAAAAAGAACGCTTTAAAAATAAGAAGACGGCATTCGGAACTGTCGTACCATGCAATGATGCTGCCAGGTATGATATTCCTGCTGATTTTTTCCTATATTCCCATGTTCGGTTTATGGATGGCTTTCCAGGAATATGCGCCGGCCAAAGGAATTCTAGGTTCCCCTTGGGTAGGACTTATGCATTTTAAATACATGAGTACATTGCCGGATATTGGCCTGCTGGTTCGCAATACGGTGGTGATTGCCTTGGGAAAAATTGTAATCGGAACCGTTATGGCAATTTTATTTGCTATTTTACTGAATGAAGTGAAAAATAAGTTATTGAAAAAGAGCGTACAGACCATTGTGTATCTTCCCCACTTTCTTTCCTGGGTGGTACTGGCTTCCGTAGTCGTAAATTTTTTTAATCTGGACGGCAGCGTAAACCAAATGCTGGGGACTCTGGGAATGGAAAAAATAAATTTTCTGGGGAGTAACCAATTGTTCCAGCCTCTGTTGATAGGAACGGATGTGTGGAAAGAATTTGGGTATAATTCTATTGTATATTTGGCGGCCATTACCGCCATAGATCCGGGACTTCATGAAGCAGCGGCCATCGACGGAGCAAGCTGGCGGAAACGGGTGTGGCACATCACTTTGCCGGGGATGATGCCCATAATCCTTCTAATGGCAGCCATGAATTTGAGCAGTATTTTAAGCGCAGGCTTTGACCAGGTGTATAATCTCTACTCTCCTATGGTATATGAAACAGGCGATATTTTAGATACTTATGTGTACCGAATGGGATTAATCAGCCGCCAATACA
This sequence comes from uncultured Lachnospiraceae bacterium, assembly GCA_946549035.1. Lineage (GTDB taxonomy): Bacteria > Bacillota > Clostridia > Lachnospirales > Lachnospiraceae > 14-2. The sequence continues at coordinate 23,700 of CAMNQH010000012.1, forward strand.
GCTTTGGCACGGCAGTGGGGCTACTGAAATCTGTCATTGGGATGGTGCTGATGGTAAGCTCCAATGGCTTGGCCAAGAAATTTACGGATCGGAAAATCTTTTAGGAGGTGGGCAAATATGATTGAAAATAAAAGCATATCGGGAAGGATACGATGTTTTGTCATCTATGTGGTCGTTATCCTGTTAGCCGTAATTTGCCTGGTGCCTCTGTGGAATATTGTCTGTATTTCCTTCAGCAGCAGCGGGGCGGTAGCCGGCAACCGGGTAGGCATGTGGCCGGTGCAGTTTACCTTAAGGGCTTATGAAAAAATTATGGGCGATTCCCAATTCTGGCGCTCCTTTGGAATCTCCGTAGTCCGAGTGGCCATTGCCCTTGGAATTAATTTGGTGATGGTTGTTTTGATGGCGTATCCCTTATCTAAAAGCAAACGGGAATTTAAAGCCAGGAATATATATATGTACTTGCTGGTGTTTGCCATGCTGTTTAACGGCGGTATGATACCTACATATCTGGTAGTCAAAGAGCTGGGGCTTTTAAATACAGTGTGGTCCTTGATTCTGCCTGGGGCGGTACCCATTTTCAGTGTGATAATGGTGATGAATTTCTTTGTGGGGATTCCAAAATCCTTAGAAGAAGCCGCCATTATTGATGGAGCCACCCCGTTTCAGGTGTTGCTTTCGGTGTTTATCCCCTGCGCCAAGCCTTCTATAGCGACGGTGGCGTTATTCAGTATTGTAGGAAACTGGAATGACTTTTACAGCGGCTTGATCTATATGACGAAAGTAAAGAATTATCCGGTTATGACCTATATTCAATCCCTCAGTGTCAACCTGGAAGAATTAATTAAGGCTGGGGGAAGCGCCAGCGCCTTGGCAAATGCAGCGGAAGTATCCAACCAGAATTTGAACGCGGCTAAAATTGTGGTGGCTGTAATACCGCTGCTGCTTATTTATCCCCTGCTGCAAAAGTATTTGATTACCGGGATTGTTATGGGGTCTGTAAAGGAATAGAGGTATCAAGGGGTGAGTGAAACTTAGCTGCCCCAGGCTATGACGGCGGAAGGTTTCACACCCCTTTTTCATTTGTATTTTGGGGAATTGTAAGGGTTACTTTTGTCCCAGCGCCCACCTTGCTGTGATAGGACAATCCATACGTGGTTCCATAAAATAATTGCACACGATGGTGTACGTTTTGAATTCCGTACCCGCTGGAAGCGGAAGTGAGAATCGTATCCAGCTGCCTGGAAGGAATTCCGGGGCCGTTGTCTTTTACTTGGAAATGAATCTGCCCTTTCTCAACATGGCAGCGGATGGTGAGAAGGCCCCTCTCGCCGGTCTCAATATGGTCGATGCCATGCATAATGGCATTTTCCACCAGTGGCTGTAACAGCAAATGGATCGTGGTACAGGAGAGGGCGGATTCATCGATCTCATAGACTACCTGGAACGAGTCGGAATGCATCAATAACTGTATTTCAATATAGGAGCGTATGTTGTCCAGCTCGTCTTTCACAGAGGTTATGTTTTTACCTTTGTTTAGAGTCGTGCGGTAGAAGGTTGACAAAAGCTGGGACATACGGCTGATTTCCGGCTGGTCGGCCAAAATGGCTTTTCCATTGATCAAGGACAGGCTGTTGTAGAGAAAATGAGGATTGATTTGTGCCTGGAGCGCCTGCATCTCATATTCCTGCTGTTTGATTTTTCCGGTGAGGACTTCGTCTACCAAATGGTGGAGCCTGTCAATCATGTTTTGGAAGGTGCGAAACAGCTGCCCCATTTCATCGTTAGAATGATACGTAAAGGAGACGGCGATATCCCCCTTTTCAATATGGTTCATATTCTGAATCAACAGCTCTAAGGGCCGTACCATAATCCGGGACAACAGATTTCCCAGAAAAATAACACAGAGGATGCAGCCAAAAATCACAGTCAGAACCATGGTGGTAAGTTCGTTGGCGGCGGAAGTGATAGTGTCCAGGGGCCGGTACAGCAAAAGGTTCCAATTCCCGGAAGGATTGTAAGCGTGTTCCACCACATAAGTACTGAGAAACTCAGGGTCTGACTGAAGCTTCAGGAGGGATTCCAGGGTCATGTCAGATTCGTGAGATGATTCCTGAAAAATGTGGTACTCATATACTATTTCTTGTTTATCCGTATAAAGTAGCAGGCCGTAGGACTGCTCAAACAGGCTGTCCATAGAATGAAAGATGGCTTCATAGTTAATATCGCAAAGAAGCACAGTGGTATAGCTGTTTTTGGAAATATAAAGCCGTCCCACCAGATAAAGCTTTTTTTCCGTTGGAGACGCAACAAAAAAAGGTTTGCGTTCCGTCAAAGCCCGTTCATACCAGGGAAATGCTTCTAGATCTTCCAGGGGCTTTGAAATGGGGTCATGAGGATAAATGGGATTATTGGTATAGAGCACCAGACGATTAAAATTCTTGTTCAAGAGAGTAACAGTCTGGAGCAGGGGGTCAATCACATCTCGATAAGCTAAGTACATTTCAAAGTTGTTTTTATAGTGTTTTTCCATGGCTGTCTGGAAACTTTCATCCCAAAGCACATGGTTCATGGCGTTCATGCAAGTATCCAGTTTATAGGTCAGGGCGTTATTTTCTTGAATCAGCGTCTCCTGCAGGGCGGTATTTTCACGGGTAATAAGCAGGGCTTTTAACTGATAATAAGAATAAGCCCCCAGGATGAGAACCGGAACCAGACTTACCAGTAAAAAGAAGACAAATATTTTTTTCCGAAAAGAAAGATTCCGGAATATTGTTTTCATAAGGCGTTTCCTCCTGATTCAGTGCCGCTTGTTTCCTTTCGCTGTCGGAATTTTTCCGGAGTAGTGCCGAAGTCCTCCAGGAAACTTTTGCAGAAATAGGAGACATTGGAGTAACCTACTTGATGGCAAATATCGGTAATCTTCCTATTGGTATGGAGCAGCAGATCCCGGGCCCGTTCCATGCGGACGGATTTGATAAATTTATTAATGCCGCAGCCGGTCTCCTGAATAAATCGGGTGCTTAAGTAGCGGGGGGATAAATATACTTGTTCCGCTAAAAGATCCAGACATAGATCTTCGTTGTAATGGTTGTAAATATATTGTTTCACCAGATGGATGGCGTGTTTGGGAGATTGCTGGTCTTTTTCCATGGATGCTATGACTTCTTCCGTTACCTCCCAGATGGTATCCGCAATCTCCGAAAGCTGCTGAACACTGTAGATACGTTCCGCCAGTTCATCGAAGGAGAACAGCGGATTTCCCTTCAAACCATCTAGTAAAAGCTTTAAAAGGCTGGTGCAGAGAAACCGGATGTAAATCTGAGAATGGGAGGCGGGATTTTTATACTTCTCAAACAGCTTTGCAATATGGCGGCGCAGGCTGTCGGGATCCTTTGTGTGAATATCCTTTTCCATATTTTTAAGAAGGGCGTCGTCTTCTAAAGAGGAAGAGGAGTGCTCTTTGCCTAACGTTGCATCCGAAGCCTTGGATCCAGGAAAGAAAAAATGGTCTGCCAGGGAACGTTCTGTCTCCGCATAAGCATCCGGGATGTCCTCTGGTCTGTCAAAAAAAGAGCTGACGGCGGCATAACAGTCCATACCGCAGAGCTTTTTTAATTGCAGAATCAGACCGTTAGCATGAGTGTCATACCACTTGTCAGGATGCTTCGGGCCGAAAAACAAAAGCAGGTTTTGGGCCGGATTTAAGTTGATAAAATCACAGTTGTTAGGAATCAGGCGGCTCAGATCCAGAGGAAAGAAGCCGGTATCCTCATCGGAAAGCCCGCTGCCAAAAAAATCCCTTTCCAATTGGATTAAAATGAGCCGGTGATATTGATAGACAAACCCAAAATCCAGGTGAGGATATAACTGCCGCAGGGAGTCGATACGGCTTCGGTTGATAATCTGGTACAGCACATGGTTTCGCACAAAATTCTGCTGTACCTGTTGTTTTACAAGCTGCGCTTCCCGTTCCTTTAACTGGGCCAGGACAGAGGCGATGGTTTTGGAGAATTCGTCAGGATTTATGGGCTTTAAAATGTAATTAACTACGTGAAGGGAGAGAGCCTGCTTCACATAGTCAAAATCGTCGTAGCCGCTGAAAAAAATAATCAACATATGAGGATTAAGCTTTCTGGCTTTTTTTGCCAGGGTAAGGCCGTCCATAAAAGGCATTTTGATATCGGTAAGCAGAATGTCATATTTCTTTTTTTCCAATAATTGAAAAGCTTCATTGCCGTTGGCGGCTTCAGTAATCCGCAATGGAAACTCGTATTTATCCAAAAGAAACCGGATGACCTGACGCTCCTGTTTTTCGTCGTCCGCAATCAAAATTTGATACATATTGACTCCTCCTCTTTGGTGAAGTAAGCTTTCTTGTATTATATCACGTAATATAGGGAAAAAAACATGGGCAGGAGAAGTTCACGAAAAACTGTCATAAAACGGGATTATTTTTTGTTTACGGTAGGGAGAGGGATTTGTATAGTAAAAGAAAAAGCAATGTATTGTTGGGAAAGGAAGGGAATAGATATGACCCCAAAAGAACGTTTACTGGCAAGTATTCAGGGAAAGGAAATTGACCGCTTCGCCTGGTCCCCAAATTTGGCATACTGGTGGGAGCACAGTGAGGCGGAGGTTGTGAATATGGGAGAAGTGGAATTTTTAAAATCCATTGGGGCGGACCCGCTGATTCGAGGACATTTTGCGTATCCCCCCGGAAGCAAAAATTGGGATAATATGGTGCTGTTTGACACTTCTTATGATGAAACCTGCCAGATGCGGGAAGAGACCATGGGAGAGAGACGGGAGGTAGTCTATGAGACGCCTCTTGGGTCGCTTACTTTTGGATATCAGTATTCTCAAAACGGAGATACCTGGTTTTTAAGGGAACATGGGGTAAAGGAGGAGGAGGATTTTAAGATTCTGGCCTATTTAAAGGATCACACCATACTTACCCCCAATTATGAGCGATTTCACATGGAAGCGGACAGGCTGGGAGAAGAAGGTCTTATGGTGCCGATTCTGGTGCCGGATTTAAAATCTGCGTTTCAGGCCATGGTGGAATATTGGGTAGGCACCGAGGGTATTTCTTATGCCGTGTATGATTACCCGGAGGCTGTAGAGGAGGCCTTGGACGCCATGCGGCGGTTAAATAGGAAAGCGGTGGAAATTAGCGCCGCTTCTAAGGCAGAGTGTTTTCTGACCTGGGAGGACAGCTCCACCACCAATATTTCCCCTTCCTTGTACCGGGATTATATTGCTCCGGAAATTAACGACTGGTGCGAGTATCTTCATAAAAAAGGGAAACTTTATATACAACATGCCTGCGGCCATTTAAAACAGCTGATGCCGATTATGGCTGAAACCGGAATTGACGCCATTGAATCCATTTCGCCGCCGCCTACTGGAAACATTCATATCCGGGAAGCAAGAGAGGCGCTTCCTGAACGTATTGCATTGATCGGCGGGATTGAAGCGGTGAATTTTAAAGAATTGAGTATGCCGGATTTGGAGGAATACGCAAATAAACTTCTGGAAGAGATGGAAGGTACGGCGTATGTGCTGGCAAACAGCGACAGCTGCCCGCCTTATGTGGAGCTGGAAAAATTTCATATGCTGGGAAGACTGGTATCGCGGCAGCGTTTATAGCAAAAGAATCCGGCGCTGCCGGATTCTTTCATTTGAAATGTTAAATATGGAATTTGTCCATTAAGGTTACCATAGATTCTACCTGGGCTTTTTGCTCCTCACTGACTGCGGCTGTCTCTTCAGAAGCGGCCGAGTTATTGTCAACGATTTCTGCTACCCGGATAATGTTTTCGTTGATTTGCTGCATATTTCCTACGTTATCAGACAGGTTTTGGGAAGTCGCGGCCATTTTCTCTGTTGCCAGCTTGGCGTTTTCCATGACGTCGTTGATATTTGCCGCTGTCTCGTCCGCAATGCCGATTCCTTTTTCTACGGCAAGGACTGTGCGTTCAATGAGCTTGTTGGTCTCTCCGGCGGCTCGGGAGGACTCTTCCGCTAAAGCTTTTACCTGGTCTGCCACAATGGCAAATCCTCTGCCTGCTTCCCCTGCCCGTGCAGCCTCAATGGCGGCGTTCAAGGACAAAAGATTTGTTTGGGAGGCGATTTCTTCGATGGTAGTGATAATCTCCTGAATCGACTCGGAGCACTTGCTGATATCGCTGATGGCTTCTTTTAATTCTGCCATTTTCCCATTTCCCACCGCCAGAATCTGGCCTGCATGGGTGGAAAGCTCTACCGTTTCGGCAGCTTCTGCAGCGCTGTGTTCCATGCTCTGATAGAGTTCCTCCATTAATTTAACCAGATCGGATACTTTATGAGACTGCTCCGTGCTTCCCTCGGCCAGGTCGGTGGCGGCGCACGCCAGCTGGTCTGCTCCTGTATCAATCTGCAGGGAGATTTCTCGGATGGTGTTTAAGGTTTCTTTCATTTTTGCAATGATTTTATAGAAGGATTCTTTGATTTCTCCAAATTCTCCAACATAATTCTGTTGAATCTCTAAATTATATTCTCCGTCTCCCATTTTTTCCAGGGTTTCGGAGATCTCTCCAATCATGCCGATGATATTCTCTTTCATATGGAAGATAGCGGCGGCCATTTTTCCTACCTCGCTGTCGTTTGCTTCCATTTGAAGCTCTGCATGGAAGTCGCCTTCTGACAGGGAGATCATCTGATCCGATACCTGGATAATCGGCTGAAGCAGTTCTTTTCTGGAAAATCTGACAATTTTTACAATTTGCAGCGTTAAATATAAAAAGGAAGCGGCAAAAATAATTTCTACGATAATCTGAAAAATCCGAAGAGAAATTTTCATGGCGTTGATACGGGATTGGATCTGTGAAATTGTTTCATCCGTCAAGGAATTGATTTGCTTGGTGGTGGCGCTGTAATCCTCTCCAAATACAGCGGCTTTGGCAGCTTCCAGATCTCCCTGCTCTACCAGGGCCATGGCATGTTCCTCTAAGGGAACCAGGCCGTTGGAAAGGTCTGCGATCTGCTTTAATTTGTCCCATTCTGTTTGCTTGATGTTATTTTTTTCTAATCCGGACCAGGCGATATCCCGGTTTTTGTCCGTATTCAGCTCCCTCATGTAGTTGTCGTAATACGTCTTGTCTCCGGTTGCCGCATAGGATTGTACCGAAGCTGTCAGAAGCTTGGAGCCTAAGCGGTACTGATTTAAGTATGTGGTTGTCTCAAGTTCCTCGTCGGTCACAAATCCCATCCATAAGTTTGTACCAATAGAAAGAAGCAGTAAAACTGCTCCGACTATAACGGATATCATGGATTGGGTAATGATTTTTTTCAACTGATACGCTTGGCTGTTCTTTTGCATTTCTTCCCCACCTTTTTGTAAAATTATATGTTATTATCTTACTTTATCTTGAGGAATTAGTCAAGTTTAACTACAGGATGGTTTTTTGAAACGAGATGTCTTTGGGAAAAGTGCTGTAAATTTTAGGAAATAGAGAGAAAAAGATATTGCAAATTGCAGACCGGATGAAATAATATTTGCCTTTCGATTGGGATAGTGATATAATAAACTCTCAATAATATGGTGTTGTACGTAACGTGTACCAAAAAGGAAGCATTCAAGGCGGTACAAAAAATTCACAGGGAGAAGAGAGGATTATGTTTGAGAAGATTAAAAAGATGAAGGTGCAGAAGAAATTAACCTTCTGCTTTGCTCTGGTGGTGATGATTGCTAGTATATCGGGTGTTTTGGGGCTTTTTATGCTGCTGCGCAGTGATATCAAATACAGCCAGGCCCTGGTAACTAATGGATTTTCACAAGGTGAGATTGGTATTTTCAGTACATATTTGAATAAGGAGCCGTCGATCGTCCGGGAGATGATCCTGGTGCATGACCAGGCAGAAATGGAAGAGTCCAGTAAAGAACTGGATGAAATCAAAGAGAAGACCAACGCCGCGGCTGAGCAGATGATAAAGAACTGTAATACAGCAGAAGAACAGGAGTATATTCAGATAATTGTAGATACGCTTCCGGTATATCGGGAGATTTTTGAACAAGTAAAAGATCTTGCCCTGGAGAATAAAGATGAGGAGGCTCTTGATATGCTCCAAAGTCAGGGGAAGCCTACGTTAAAGAAGCTGACGGACGCAGTGGAAGGATTGATTGACCTGAATGTGGAGATGGGAAACGACGTCTCAAGGAATTTGTCGATACAGACATATGTAATTATAGGAATGGTATTTCTTGTAATTGTAATAGCCATTGTACTTTCTATGCGTCTGGCCAGATTTGTAGCAAAGTTGTTTGCAGAGCCTATTACTCATGTAAAAGAGGCGTCCGCTGAGCTTGCCAAAGGAAATTTGAACATTCAAATTGAGAAAATGTATCCCGATGAAGTGGGAGACATGACAGAATCCTTCCAGGAAGCTACGGGTGTGTTAAAGCTTATGGTTCAGGATTTGAACCGGATTCTCCATGAAGTTGCGGAAGGGAATTTTAACGTACATACACAAGCGGATTTTCGGGGAGATTTTAAAGAACTGGAAGAAGCAATTTCTATGTTTACCGATACGTTAAGCGCTACCATGGGAAATATTTCGGTAGCTTCCGAGCAGGTGTCTTTAGGCGCTACCCAGATGGCGGAGAGCGCGCAGGCCTTGGCGGAGGGAGCGACGGACCAGGCAGGTTCTGTGGAGGAATTGACGGCTACCATGCAGAGTATTACAGAAGCTGTGATTGACAGTTCGGAGAAGGCGAATCATTCCTTTGTTCAGGCGGAAGAGTTTAGAAAGCAGGCGGAGGAAAGCAACGAGGATATCATGCAGTTGAAAGAGGCGATGATGCGGATTAATGATACCTCCGCAGAGATTGCCAAGATTATCGAAGCCATTGAGGACATTGCGTCTCAGACGAACCTTCTGTCCCTGAATGCGTCCATTGAAGCGGCCAGGGCAGGAGAAGCAGGCAAAGGATTTGCAGTTGTAGCCGACCAGATTGGAAAGCTTGCTGCGGACAGCGCAACCTCAGCTATCAATACCAAGAAGCTGATAGAGAATTCTATTGAAGAGATTGAACGGGGAAATGAGATTACGGCAAAGACTACCGAAGCGATTGAGGCAGTAATCAATGGGATTAAGATATTGGCGGAATCCACCAATGAAATCAGCGAGTTATCTACTGCCCAGGCGGAATCTATGAAGCAATTAGAGACAGGGGTGGAACAGATATCCGAAGTAATCCAGAGCAATTCTGCCGCCGCTCAGGAGACGTCTGCTACCAGTGAAGAGCTGTCTGCCCAGTCCTCCAATTTAGAGGAGCTGGTTTCTCAGTTTAAATTAAAGGTATAGAGTTTTTTGCAATAGGAAGCAAGGAGGGGTATCCGAATGCGGAAGAGTCTGCAGGAGGGTACTTCTTTTTTCCTTTTATGGGAAATAGCTTATTACGATATAGTGAGATAGCATCGATGTGGAGAGGAGGAAGAGAAATTCCATGGAGCAAAAGAACATTATGGAATATGATACCGTATCCTTAAAGGATCAGGAAGATGGGGTAGCTATTATTGACCAGACAAAGCTGCCGGGAGAGATTCAGGTAATTTTGTTAAAGACGGCGGATGAAATCTGGGATGCGATTTATCAATTAAAGGTGCGGGGAGCCCCGGCGATTGGCGTGGCGGCAGCCTTTGGGATCTATGTGCTGGCGAAACAGATTCATACAAAGGAGTATCCGGTTTTTCTGGAAGAGTTTCAAAAACACAAAAGATATCTGGATTCCGCCCGTCCTACGGCAGTGAATTTATCCTGGGCCCTGGGGCGTATGGAAGAAGTAGTAAAAAGACAGAAAGACCGGCCGGTAGAGGAGATTAAGGAGCTGCTGAAAGAGGAGGCAGTCTGTATTCAGGAAGAGGATATCCAGGTATGTAAATCCATTGGAGAATTCGGATTGACTCTTTTAAAACCGGGAGACGGCATTTTAACCCATTGTAATGCAGGAAAACTTGCAGCTGTCAGGTATGGAACAGCTACGGCTCCCATCTATCTGGGACAGGAGCGGGGCTATGGATTTCGTGTGTTTGCCGACGAGACCAGACCGTTGCTTCAGGGGGCGCGGCTGACTGCCTTTGAGCTGGCGTCGTCCGGAGTGGATGTGACCTTGATTTGTGATAATATGTCTGGGGCTGTGATGAAAAATGGCTGGGTGAACGCCGTATTTGTAGGCTGTGACCGGGTGGCCGCCAATGGAGATACTGCCAATAAAATAGGAACCTCCGTGGTGGCGGCAGTAGCAAAGCAGTATGGCGTACCCTTCTATGTGGCTGCTCCCACGGCTACCATTGACTTAAATACTCTCACTGGGGAAGACATTGTGATTGAACAGCGGGATCCCAAGGAGGTTACTGCCATGTGGTATCAGGCGCCTATGGCGCCAGAGGGCGTGAAGGTGTTTAATCCGGCCTTTGATGTGACGAGCCACACGTTAATCGATGGAATCGTAACAGAGTACGGCATTGCACGGCCGCCCTATGAAACGTCTCTTAGGGAGATATTTGATCGGAAAAAGAAGAAATAGGAGGAGTATTATGACACAGAGAGAAAATGTACTGGCGATGTTAAAAGGGGAACAACCCCATGGAATTGTAAATGGATGGCAATGCTTTCAGCTGATTTTTGACCAGCTTTTGATGACTGTGGCGCCGGCGCGTCCGGGGGCGACGGTGGTAGATCCCTGGGGCGTGACCCTCTCCTGGGATGAGGGACAGCCTGGGCCCATGCCTTCGGAGGAACATCTGGTTTGCCCGGACGTCACCCGATGGAAGGAATGTGTGAAGGCTTTGGATATTGCCAATATGACCTTTGACTGGGAGCCCTCTTTTGGGCAGATGGCGGCTGCCCGTGCAGAGGGAAAGTTTGCCGTGGCGTTTATGCCGATTGGGAATTTTGAGCTGCTTCATAATTTGATGGGATTTGAAAATGCACTGGTGGGATTTTTGGACGAGCCAGAGGCCATGCAGGAACTGATTGATTATATCGTGGATTTTCGTATGGCCTATATGTCTCATTTGGTGAATACCATGAAGCCGGATGCGGTTTTGGTACATGACGATTGGGGAACCAAAAACAGTATGTTCGTTAGCCCTCAGATATTTCGGGAATTTCTGAAACCGGGGTATAAAAGGATGTATCAGTATATGAAAGAAAACGGAATCATCGTGATTCATCACGGGGACAGCTTCTTGGAGCCTGTTGCAAAGGATATGGAAGAAATCGGGGTGGATATCTGGCAGGGAGCGCTGCCTCAGAACGATCTTGCAAGGCTGCAGAAGGAGCTTAAGGGCCATATGCTGTTTATGGGCGGAATTGACGCCGGAGTTGTGGACCGGAAAGAATGCGACGAAGAGGTGATCCGCCGTGAGGTGCGGCGGGCATGCGAAAGCTATATGCCCGGAGGAAAGTTTATTCCCTGCCTGACCTACGGCGGACCGGGGGCAATTTTCCCCGGAGTGGACGATATTATATATGACGAAGTAGAACGGTTTGGAGCAGAATATTTCTCACAAAAACATTAAATGTATTTGTTTACGAGTTCCAAAAACTGTGCTCGATGTTCTTTTACCCATACATCGTAGGAGGAATGGTCTTTGGAGATGGCCCGCCCCAGTTCTAGGAGAAAATCAGGGATCTCGTCTTCCAGCATAACTCCCAGCTCTTGGGCGAAAGCTTCTTTCTGTTGGGCGTCGCAGCCGGCTTCATAGACTGCGAAGGCTGCCTTGGGGCCGTCGGGAGTCTGACGGACCCTTCCGCTGAAGCTTAAAGCCCCAATCTGGTGGGCGCTGCAGGAAGAAGGGCATCCGGAGATCCGGATTTTGGGAAGAACTCCGTCTGGAAAATCCTCTTTTTTCACTGCCTCTAAACAGGCGTGAAGCAGGGCCTGGGAATTTCGTATCCCTACCTGGCAGATGGAAGCCCCGATGCAGGCCACGGACTGTTCAAAGGACGTCTTAGCGCTGTCGGCTGTTAAGGACAACAGGGTTTGCGCTTCTTTTGCGGTGCAGTTGATGAGATACATGCATTGGTCGGGGGCAATACGAAGGGATACTTCCTCCATAGAAGCAAGGGCATGGGAGAGGGTGCAAAACAGCTCAGGGGGCGGATTTCCTCCGGCAGGCTTGTAACAGACGGCGTACAGGCCGGGTTGTTTTTGGGGCGTGACTCTGGGGTGAAGAAAATTTGTGGCGGGGCCTGTCTTTTTCACGGGAGAAGGCGCTAAGGAAAGATCCAATGCCTCCCGGGTAAAAGCGGCCTGCAATTTTTCCTCATAAGCCTTCCGGTAGGTTTCTTCCCCCAAATCTTCCGGCATAAAACGGGTTCTTGCCCGGCCCCGGTTTTGGTAATTGCCATAAGAGATAAAGGTATCAATCATGGCTTTGATATAATATAGGATTTTTTCCGGCTGAATGTGGGACGCCATCAGAAGGCCCATCCGGGGGCTGCGTCCTAATCCTCCGGTGCTGTATACGTCAAAAGTCTGATCCGGATTTGCCACAAACCCCAAATCACGGAAGGTAGCGTGGACCTGGTTATCCTGGGAGTTGGAAAAACAGACTTTCAGTTTTCGGGGAAGCGTCACTTTATGGATGAAGCCTAAGAGATAGTCCGCAGCTGCCTTGGCGTAGGGGAGTACGTCAAAGGGTTCGTCTTTTTGCACTCCGGAAAGGGGAGAAGCCATAACATTGCGGGGGTAGTCTCCGCCTCCGCCCCGGGTGATAATGCCATGGAAGTAGGCGTCTTCAATCAGGCTGCATACATTTGCTTTACTCAAGTTATGGAATTGGATGCTTTGACAGGTGGTAAGGTGTACCAGATTGATGTGGTATGTGTCAATGCTTTTTGCTATAAAATCCAGCGTATCTTTTGTGACTTCGCCTCCGGTAAGGCGCAGGCGCAGCATACTTTCTTCGCCCCCTCTTTGGGCGTAGCTGCCAAAACCGCCGGAAAAGGCTTTATACTCGTTGACGGAGATTTCTTTTTCGTAGAATTTTTCTGTCATTTCTTTAAATTCCGTCAAATCCTGACGGAACTCTTCCGCATGATGTATCGCCATAAAATCCCTCCTTGATGGTGAAGCTGCATGTCTTAGTATGTAGAGAATCTTGTGTTTTATGCAACGATTGTTTTCCATCGAAGCTTCTTTTGATTCATTTCAGCAAAGGTTCTGTATTTGTCTAAAGTCACAATCCGTCTATTTTAAGTTATAATTATGATAGAGCGGCAGCAATGAATTTCGTAAAATAAGAGCAACGAATCACAATATCGAGGAGGATACAACATGAAAAGACGTTTATTGTCACTGTTATTGACGGCAGGAATGTGCGTGGGGCTGCTGGCAGGCTGCGGAGGAGGAGACAGCACTTCCAAGGGAACGGATACTTCTGGCGGGAATGTGGGAGAAGAATCTCAGGGGACGTCCGATGCGGGAGATGAGACTGACGGAAATGAGGAAACGGTAGATTTAAATATGGTTATGATCTCCATGGGATTAAACCTGGAGGACGCAGGAAAGGTTCAGGACGCCGTCAATGAGTATATCGAGCCTCTGATTCATGCCAGGGTTAACATCGAATGGCTGGATATGGCAGATTATGTGAATCAAATGAACTTAAAGCTTACTGGCGGGGATGTGATTGACGTCATGCCTACGTTTGGGGCCATGACCTCCATGTGGTATGCCCAGGATGCTTTAATGCCAATGGACGAGCTGCTCAAGGAGTATGGTCAGGGCGTCATTGACGCAGTGGGTGAGAATTACATGGTGGCCGGTTATATTAACGGCCAGCTTTATGCGATTCCTTGTGTACAGTCCTTTGCCCGGACTCATTCCCTGATGTACCGCAAGGATTTGGCGGAACAGTATGAGCTGGACATGGACAGTGTGAAGACCTTAGAAGATTTGACGCCAATTTTTGAAAAGCTCCATGCTGCGGATTCCGGGCTTACTATGCTGGTGTCTAATAACCCGTCGGATCCCATGCTGATTGACTGGGCCTGGGATGGATTGGGAGACGAATACGGCGTGATTCTGGACGCCGCTAACTCTACAGAAGTAGTAAATTTGTTTGAGACAGAGGAATATAAAAATCTGGTGGAGCTGATGCATGAGTGGTATGTGGCAGGCTATGTTCAGACGGACGCTTCTACTACTACAGAAAATATGGGAGCTCTGCTTTCAACAGGAACTTCCTTTGGCGTAATTGGTTTTTCCTATCCGGGAGGAGTGGAAGAGCAGTCTAAAATTTGCGGCTATGAACTGGCGGAGGTAGATCTGGTTCCCGCATTGGCAACGACGAACACGATCAGCAGTTCGGTTATGACAATTCCCTCTACTTCCGCTCATCCGGAAAAGGCGATGGAGTTTATCAATTTGTTGTATACAGATGCAACTTTGACCAACCTGCTGTACTACGGAATCGAAGGCGCCAACTATCAGGTAGTAGGCGACGGGATTAAGGATTATGTAGACGGTGAGGATATGACGACCTGTAAATATATGAATCCTTTCAAAATCGGAAATCAGCTGATTGGCTACCGTGAGGCCACCGAACCGGAAGGTATCAACGATACAGTGAAAAAATTCAACGAGGAAGCGGCAGTATCCAAAGCGGCAGGGTTTTCCTATGACAGCGCTTCTGTGGCAAATCAGCTGGCGGCGCTTGAGACAGTGGCAGCCAAGTACAGAAGGGGCTTAGAGTGCGGTTCATTGGATCCGGCCACCGAGCTGCCAAAGTTTATTGAGGAGTTAAAGGGAGCCGGAATTGACGATGTGGTTGCGGCAAAGCAGGAACAAATAAACGCTTGGGCCAAGTAGTATATATGGGAGCATGAATGAGTGAGAGGGCGAACGGCCCTCTCATTTTTTTGTGGAGATCCGGAAGGAGTATCCTCAGTGGACAAGAGGACGCACGGTTTTGCGTCACTGAGGGTAACATACCAGAAAGTAACATTTCTCTTACTTAGGGTCACAATGATGATAGATTTGAAAGCAGAAAGTTTTTAAAATAAGAGACAGAAAACAACACAATAAAAGTGCACAAAAAGAGGAGGAATTTCGTATGGCACAGGGATATCAGAAGGAACGTTATGGAGACGAGGATTTTGTAACCGTATATCCGGGGGTATACGACCATGGGGAGAAGGAATATTTAGACGCATATCTTGCAGAATGCAAGGCTATTGAAGAACGGGGAACCATTGACGTAAAGAGAATGATTGAGGGAAAACTGCCGGAAGGGACGCCGGGCTTCGAGAAGATGTACGACGTGCCCCGGGTATTGGTGGAGTATCAAAACAAGAGAATCGACCCGGAGAATCGGCTGATCAACGACGGAGATTATGCCAGAAAAATGGGTTATCAGGATATCTTTACTTTGCCCACCTTTGCGC
This sequence comes from uncultured Lachnospiraceae bacterium, assembly GCA_946549035.1. Classification (GTDB taxonomy): domain Bacteria; phylum Bacillota; class Clostridia; order Lachnospirales; family Lachnospiraceae; genus 14-2. The sequence goes on from CAMNQH010000012.1 coordinate 39,138, forward strand.
CCCACTCCAATGTGGATAAGGCGTTCCCTCCTGCGGCCCGGGATACGATTCTGGTAAGCCAGCTCAACGGGAATATTACAGCTTATCTGCCCATTTATCCGGAGGATACCTTGTATCTGGTACATAATAAGCGCACCATACGTGACATTACGCCTCAGGGCGGAAGCACTCGCCGGTATATGGCCATTTCCGGGGAAGGCTCCATTTACAATCAAAGAGGGGAAAAGGTCAACGACATGACCTGGAATATCTGTGAAGGCGTACGGATTTTTAAGGAAGCGCGCCGTCCTATGAAGCGGGAGGACATGGGCTTTTTGGATTCCTGGGAGAGTCCGGACTGGATGGCGCGTCCCCAGCATCACTATACAAAAAAGGACTGGGAATTTATTTTAGAGGGGTGGAAAAACGAAAAGCGCCAGGGAGATGCGCCTTTGTATTGGGAAGACGTTGCTGTAGGCGATATGCCTGAGATGACCATCGACGGCCCCATTATGGAGGGGCCGGATCCGGATGAAAGCTCTGGACACGGCAAGGGCGGAAGCATTACCTTAAAGGAGAAAATGCTTCAGGAAAATGGTACAGAGACCATGGAGCTTGATCCGGAAAACGGCCTTTATATTCCAAAGAACCGGGAGGATTACGTTCCCGCTTTCCCTAACTTGAAGGGAGAGACGGCTACCGATGAGCGGGGAGAGAATTTTAGTGAGGCGGAGATCCATAAAAAACGGGCTAATGAGCGGGGCGTACTGCTGAATTATGTAGGACGGGATATTGCCCTTCGGCATGTCAATAGCTGGATGGGGGATTATGGCTGGCTTAAGACGATTCGGTGGGAGATTATGTCGCCGGAGCTGATGGCTATGTATGGCAAAGAAGTGCCCAAGGCGCCTTATTTTAAAAACTTTATGAAAAAGGTTCCTTTTATGTGTGACAAGAATCTGACGGCCCATCCTCTCACAGAGGATTTGGCGATTGTGAAATCCTATGTAACAGATAAATATTTTGAAAACGGGGAGCCTTTGGTAGAACTGACCTGGTGGATTGAGACAATCGATCATTATATTTACTGCGACGGACAGGCGGTTGTAAAGCTGCCCTCTAAAAATCAAAAGTAACAAAACAGACGAAAAGTGAAAATAGAAAAGAAAGCAGAGGAATATATATGAAAGCGGTAAAATATTGCGGCGTGGGCCATTTGGAATATATAGATCTTCCCAAGCCGAAGGCCCAGGCGGGGGAAGTGCTGGTAAAGATTTTATACTGCGGGATTTGCGGGACCGATATTCATGCCTATTCCCATCCGGGAATCTTTGACTGGGAGCTGGTACTGGGGCACGAGGCCGTGGGAATAGTAGAAGAAGTGGGAACTGGGGTTACGAATGTAAAAGTGGGAGACCGGGTGGCTGTTGGGCCTCCAGGAGATTGTGGAAACTGCTATTCCTGCAATACGGGACATCCAAACACCTGCGCCCATGCATTTTTTGATACCCTGGGAATCGGGCCGGGAACCCAGGGGGCATATGCCGAATATGTGTTGTCAAAGCATCCCCAGAATGAATTGTTTTTAATTCCGGAGGGAATGGAATGGGAACAGGCGGTACTCTTTGACGTCATTGGCGTAGGGTTCCACGGGGTGCGCAGATCCGATATGAAGGTGGGAGACGACGTAGTGGTGTCCGGCTGCGGTTCTATCGGCCTGTCGGTAATCCAGGCCGCCAGACTGGCAGGGGCTAAGAAGCTGATTGCCTTTGACCCTGTGGAAGAGAAGCGGGCGCTGGCCATAAAGGCGGGGGCTGACTATGCCCTGGATCCGGGGAAAGAAGCAGATTTAAAAAAGGCGAAGGAGCTTTTATCTCATGCAGGAGGAGCCCAGGTATCTTTTGAAGCGGCGGGACATCCGGCTTCCGTAGCCCAGTGTGTGGAGCTTACTATGGCGGGAGGCCAGGTGATGATTGTGGGCAGCGACGGAAGAGCTTATGAGTTGGTTTCGGCAGCATTGGGCCCGCGGGAGCTGGATTTGAAATTTACGTTTACATACACGAAGGAAGAGATCCATACCTTGTTTGAACTGATTGCAATGGGAAAATGGAGTACCCAGGTATATACGGTTGAGAAGGCGCCCTTGTCGGAGGCCATTGAAACAATGGAACAGTTATCCGCCGGGAAGCTTACGGCAGCCAGGGTTCTGCTGACGCCATAGAATCGGAGAGAAAGCGGTGAGATTATGACCAGGAAACGTAAATATAATTGGCGCAGATGCCTTCCTTTTTATTTGATGGCTCTGCCGGCTTTAATTTATATTTTTATTAACAACTATATTCCTATGTTTGGGATTGTGATTGCCTTTAAAAATTATAAGGTGACCAAAGGAATCTTTGGCAGCGATTGGTGCGGGCTTGACAATTTTCAGTTTTTGTTTCGCTCTCCGGACGCCTTTAATATTACAAAAAATACCATATTATATAATTTTGCCTTTATTGTAATCGGGACCGTCTGCGCTATTTTTGTAGCAATCCTGCTGAACGCAGTAAAAAGTAAGGTGAGCCGGAATATTTTCCAGACGCTGATTCTTTTGCCTTATCTGGTATCTATTATTGTGGTGTCCTATGTGGTATACGCTTTTTTAAGTCCCGCCAATGGGTTTATCAATACCAATTTGCTGGGCGGGCTGGGGAAGGCTCCTGTTTCCTGGTATGAGGAGGCAAAATACTGGCCTTTCATTCTGGTGTTTGTGAATGTCTGGAAAAGCTTTGGGTATAACAGTATCATTTATGTGGCTACCATTGCCGGCTTTGACAATTCTATGTACGAGGCGGCGGCGGTGGACGGGGCCACTACTTGGCAGCAAATTAAGAGGATTACTATGCCCTGCTTAAAGCCTACGATTATCACTCTGACACTGATGAGCGTGGGCCGTGTGTTCTTTTCGGATTTTGGCCTTTTTTACCAGGTGACCATGAATTCCGGAGCCCTGATTGACGCCACGGGAACCATTGATACTTATGTATACCGAGGATTGATGGAGCGGGGGAACATCGGGATGTCGGCGGCGGCGGGCTTCTATCAGTCCCTGGTAGGCTTTGTACTGATTCTTGCGGCCAACGGAATCACCAGGAAGCTGAGCAAAGACAATGCGCTATTTTAGGAGGGAGTAACATGGTTGAGAGTAAAAAAATGAAAATACTGGCCTACAGTGTGATGATTGTGCTGTCGGTAATCTGTGTAGTCCCTTTCCTGTTAATGATTTCGGCTTCCGTGACCAGCGAGACCTCTCTGTTGGTGCAGGGTTATAGCTTCTGGCCCAAGGAGATTTCCTTTGGAGCCTATGAATATTTGTTTGCAGACGGGGTCACGATTCTCCGTGCTTACGGAATCACAATTTTGGTGACATTCATCGGCACCTCAGTATCCTTGGTTTTGACGACCCTGCTGGCTTACAGTATCTCCCGAAAAAATCTGCCGGGTAGGAATGTAATCGCCTTTCTTGTGTTTTTTGCCATGCTGTTTAACGGAGGGATCGTTCCTTCCTATATTATGTGGAACAATTTTTTCCATATCAAAAATACCTTGTTTGCCCTGATTGTGCCCAACTATCTAGTATTTGGCTTTTATGTGATTATGATGCGGACGTATTTTACCAGCAATATTCCGGAAGAGGTGCTGGAGTCTACCCGTATTGACGGGGCCGGAGAATTTACCATTCTGGTGAAAATGGTAGTGCCAATGGCAGTGCCTATTCTGGCTACAGTGGGAATGATGCAGGCCATTACTTATTGGAATGAATGGCAGAACGGATTGTACTACGTCAGTGATTCTAAATTATATACCATTCAGTTGATTTTAAATAAGATGATCAGCAATGCCGACGCTATTAAAACCATAGCGACAAATGTCAGCATGGAGCTGCCCAGTGTGTCCATACGAATGGCGGTGGCGGTGCTGGGAGCGCTGCCGATTATGTGTATTTTTCCATTTTTCCAGAAGTACTATGTGAAGGGAATCACCATTGGAGCAGTGAAAGGTTAGTAAAAAAGGAGTGTCAAGAAAGCCGGGATCAGGAGAAATCAAAAAGGAAAGGTTAGGGTAGAAAGAAATGAAATTTCCGGAATATTTTACAAAAGACTGCTTTCGGGATGAAGAGGAAACTGTAATAGAAGGGAAAATCCGCGCATTGCTTAAGGAGATGACCAACGAAGAAAAGGCAGAGCTTTGCCACGGGGGAAGCAATCCTCCTGAAGTAGGGCAGGTGGGAAACGGGGGCTATCTTAAGGGCGTACCCCGGCTGGGGGTGCCGGAGATTCGTATGTATGACGGTCCGGCAGGCGTTACCTCCATTTATGAGACCACGGGACTTCCGGCGGAAGAGATGCTGGCCTCTTCCTGGAGCAGGGAGCTGGCAAAGGACTACGGCAGCGTGACGGGGAGCGAAAATCAGATGATTTCGGGAAACTGCCAGTTAGGAGCGGAGGTGGACTTGGTACGCACCACTCATTTTAATCGTACCCGGGATATGTTGGGAGAGGATCCTTATCTGGCAGGGGAGCTTGCCGTTCCCCTGGTCAAAGGGATCCAAAAGCATCATGTGATAGCGGTATTGAAGCATTTTGCCGGGTATATCGTCAGTGTAGACCCGGCAGATACGGCGGATATGATAATTGATGAACAGACCATGCAGGAGCTGTATTTGAGACCCTTTGCCCGTTGTATTCATGAGGCGGACGCCTTGGGGATAATGACGACCTACAGTCGTGTCAACGGTCCTTATGCGGCCAATGCCAAGCCTTTGATTTGGGATGTGCTCAGAAAGCAGTGGGGCTATCGAGGCCTTACTATGTGCGACTGGGGCGGAAATCACAGCTTTTCTCTGGTCAAGGGTATGGACATGGAAATGCCTCTGGGGGCCTATAATAGTACAGAACGGATTTTGAAGTTTTTGGATCAGGGGAAGCTGTCTGAGGAAAGCTTGGATGCGGCGGCAGGCCATGTGCTGTACGCACTGGGAAAAGCCGGATATTTGTCCTTGGTGACTATGGACGAACAGGGAAAAATTCAGAGCCAGGAGGGACGCGTGGCTCCCATCCGGATGCCGGATACTTATGGGCAACAGGATCAATTACGCCAGAAAAATGCAGATATCGCCCAAGAGGTTGCATTAAAGGGGGCGGTGTTATTGAAAAATGAACGGGAAGCGCTGCCTCTTACCAAGGAAGACTGGGAACAGGAGAAAGATGTGGTTCTGGTGGGATTTGGGGGAAGCTATGGGATCTGCGGCTATGGCCAGGAACGGTCTTATGGAACATTGTCCTATATGCGTTCTCCCATAGAGGAGATCAAGGAGCTTTCGGAATGCCCCCAGGCATTTTCAGCCCAAGTCGGCATTGATTATGCCGGAGCCTGTATGGATTCCCGGTACCTTTATACGGACGCTGAGGGAGAGAGTCATGGTCTGGTTCGGTCATACGGGATCAGCCAAGAGGACGGCTATCGCCCGCCTCTTATGAGCATGAATGCAGGAGGCGGAGGAGAGGAATTCTTTGGAGTAGCCTCTCGGGACGAAGAGGAGGATGAAGAGGAAGGAAGTCTGGATTTTCGCCCTATGGAGCTGTTTATGCCAGGCTCGGATGCAGCAGATATGGAAGGAAAAAAGACGGGGGAAGTCTGCTGCATTGACAAGACGCTGGAATTTACCTGCGGGGCAGGCAATTACACCTGGAAAAATCAAAAAGACGGCAAGGCATTTCCCAAAGGAAGCGCTTATACCTGGAAGGGGTATCTTCAAGTGGAAGAGGATGGAGAATATCAGATCAATCTTCAGGGAATCGGCGGGATTGTGGTGTGCAAAATGGATTTGGACGGAACCGGTTACCAGGATATTGGCTCCATCAAGCTGCGGGAGGGAACCCAGTGGCCTTGGGGCAACCTGGCCTGTACGCCGGAGGGCATGGAGATTTGCGCCACCCGGGTAGAATTAAAGGCCCGCCGGCGTTATCCCATTCTTATATATGCCAAGGCGCTGCTGGAGGAAAAGGATCTGCAGCTTCGGCTGGCCTGGGTGACTCCGGATATGAAACGCAGACAGTGGCAGGATGCGGTTTTAGCGTCCTCCAAAGCGAAAAAAACAATCTTTTTTATACATCAGGGCTTCCAGGTTGCCCACGGGCAGGCAAAAGGCGGAATGAATTTTACGGAAGGGACGGACCTTACGCTGGAGAGAGAGCAGGAGGAACTGTTGCATCAGGTGGCAAAAGCCGTTCATGGCCATGGCGGCAAATTGATTGTGGCTGCCTACAACGGAAGCGCTTTTGCTATGAAGTCCTGGGTGGATGAGGCGGACGCCCTGCTTTATTTGTGGATGCCGGGCCAGTCTGGGAGCCGGGCTTTGGCCAAGCTGCTTTTGGGCCAGGAGAGTCCCAGCGGAAAACTGCCCCAGAGCTTTCCAGACTTCAATGAGAATACGCCGGTGACGGATACGCCGGAACATAGAAAGGAACGGTGGGAAGGTGTTAAGGAGCCGGGAAAACCCAGACGTGTCTATGCTTCAGAAGGGATTTATACAGGCTATCGCTGGTATGATAAGGAGGGCAGAAAGCCGTTATTTCCTTTTGGCCACGGTCTGACTTATACCACCTTCGCTTATTCGAATCTTAAGATTCATAAAGGAGAGAAACCCTTTGTTACAGTGACGGTTCAAAATACTGGTTCCCGAATGGGAACGGAGATTGTCCAGTTATACCTGGGAGAAGGGGAGACGCCTTCTTATGCCATGATGCCAATCAAGCAGCTCTGTGGATTTGCCCGGGCGGAGGATCTTGCCCCTGGGGAGAAGCGGGCTGTGACCATTGAGATTTTTGAGAAGAGCTTTTTTTACTGGGATATCAAGGCTCCTCTTATAAAAGACTCAAATGGGCGTCTTGGAAAATGGAAAAAGGCAAAAGGCGCCAGAAAACTTTTGGTGGGAGCTTCTGCAGAGGATATTCGTTTAGAGGGAATCATTGAGGTGTGAAACCTTCCTTTAGAAAATCAGCAGGAGATAAAATGGCGTCGGAGGGAGAGATCCTTCCGGCGTTTCGCCGTGTCAAAGCGTTAAAATCTGCTATGAGGGCCCACAGGAAATGTGATATAGTGGAAATGGAGGTGGAATGAAATGTGCCAGATACTTTTGGTGGACGACGAGCTTTTGACGATTCAGGCCATTGAGCAAAATATTGATTGGGACAGCTGCGGGATTACGCGAGTATTTTTAAGTGATAATGTTTCCCAGGCCAAAGAATTGCTAAAGAAAGAAGCTGTCACTATGGTAATCAGTGATATTGAAATGCCGGGAGAGGATGGGATCTCCTTCGTTTCCTGGATTCGCCGGGAACAGCCCTGGACGCCGGTATTTTTTCTCACAGGATTTGCAGAGTTTGAATACGCCAAAGCCGCGGTATCTCTCCAGGCGGAGGACTATATCTTAAAACCGGTAAATTATCATGAGCTGGAGGAGAAGATTCGGGGCACTCTTAAGAAGGTGGAACGGAAAAGACAAGAGGGGCAGATGCAGCGGCAGTATGCCCTTCATCGGGACGAGCTGTATGGAGAGTGGATCCGCTATATTCTCAGTTCCGCCGCAGAACCGTCCCAGGAAGAAATCATTTGCCTGGTGGAACGGTTTCATCTGGATTTTACCGTTGACTGCAGGTATCTCTTAGTACGGCTGCGTCTGCAGGGAAAGGAGGAGCTTTCCTGGGAATATTTAGAAAAGAGGAAGCAGGAGCTGGTAAAGGCCTTAGAAGGGAGAGGGAGAACCGTGTATGCCGCCAATTTCCAGGAGGGACGGTTGGATCTGTGTGTAAAATACAGGGAAGAGACATTGGAGTTCCCGGAAGAAATGCGAGAGAGCCTGGCTCATCTGACTGCGGGTTGGGAAACCGCCTGCTGCTGTTTTGTCAGCGAGCCGGTTCGGGTGGAGCAGATCGTTCCCATGATTCGTAAGATAGCGGACCGGGACGGGAGAAACGTCCTATACCAGAATAGGCTGATTCTGGTGGGGCTTCGGAACATCCCTGTAAAGGAGCGGGGAGAGACGGTGGATGACAGAAAGTGGAGGGAGCTTTTAGAGAACCGTCAGTTTGAACGCCTGATTTCCGCGATTGATTTTTCTCTTCGGGAATTGATGATTTCCAAACAAATGGACCGGGAATCCTTAAGGATGGTCTATAACCATTTTATGCAGTTGATGTATCATTATATCGGGGAGAATTTCACCCAGCGGGAGGTGATGCTCCAGGATGGACAGATTGGAGAGCTGCAGAAAAAAGCCTTGAATTCCGTGGAGGATTTTCGGAATTTTATGCGCCTGTTTTTGGAGCGGATGCAGCAGAATTTGATGGAGAACGACGAAAATCAGATGGTTGCGGAGGTGAAAAAGTATATTGAAGAGCACCTGACGGAACGCATCAGCCGCGCCCAGGTGGCGGAGCATGTAGCTTTAAACGAGAATTACTTGTCCCGCCTCTTTCACCAGGAAATGGGATTGTCCATTTCAGATTATATTTTGCAAAAACGGATAGTTCTTGCAAAGAAGCTTCTGGTGCAGACGGATCGTTCGGTGTCAGAGATCGGGAATGAAGTAGGGTATGATGCAACGGCTTATTTTATTCGTCTGTTTAAGCGGGAAGTGGGGAAAACCCCGAAGGAATATCGGAAGGATATGAGGATTTAAAAGTTAGAGGAAGAGACTTTTGATGAAAAAAATGTGGAACATGTCCCATTTGGTCAAGCTTTATCTGGGGCTTTTGCTTTTGGTATTTTTGGGGATTGTAATTTATCTCAATGTATTTGCATTGGGGGAAATCCGGGAGCGGGAGATTGCCAAGGAGCAGGATACTTTGGCAAACTGGGTGACCATCTGGGACAATATGCTGGAAAATAATACGATTTTTATAGAGAACTTTGTAGCGAACAATGAAGGGATGGTAAAGCTTGGAGTAGCGAAAACCCATGAAGATGAGGTCTATGCCCTTCAGGAGATTAAGAGCGCGCTGACAGAATATTCCCTGCTTTACAATGGAATGACGGAGGTGTTTTTCTGTGCCAAAGGACTGGGTGAGAACGGATATCTTACCAATACCCACACAGTCAGGGTCCGTGACCTGGGAATGGCGAAAGAACGCATTGAAAAGTTTATTCGGGCATATGAGACGGAGGAAATGGAAAGGGGCTGGCTGATCCGCCAAATTGAGGGGCGCAATTATCTGATTTATATGAGAAAGAAAAACGACAATTATATCGGCTGCTGGTGCGCCGTAGACGATTTGATTCGAGATGCAGCCACAGCTCACCGGACAGGCAGCAGTTTTTTTGTGGCGGATAAAGAGGGAGTTTCCGTTACCGACAGCTATTTCAAAGGAGTGAAAATGGATTTGTCCTCCAACCGCTTTTTTTGCCAGGAAACAGAGCGTGAATATTGGCAGATTGTACAGAAATCCAGTTTGATTTCGCTGTATTTTATCGAGCATCTGGAAAAGGGCGAGGCGGAAGCGGCCATCTTAAAAATCCGCAATTTTATGATATTGGCCTGCGGGGTTCTGGGGATTTTATTATTACTGTTGTCCGTGTTTTTTGACTATGTTTTATACCGGCCCATTCGTAAGCTGGTGAAGAAGATGCAGCAGATTGCCGGAGGAAATTTTGAGACAAGGATTACGGATCAGACCCGGTTAAGAGAGGTAGAAGTGCTGTATGAGACCTTCAATCAGATGGTGGATGAAATACGGGACTTAAAGATTGCCGTATACGAAGATGAGATTCGGCAGCAAAAGATCCGGCTACAATATTTACAAATGCAGATTCGTCCTCATTTTCTGGTGAATGCCTTAAACAGTATCCGCACGATGATCGATATGAGGTATTTTGAAAACGCCCAGGAGATGTGCTTCCATTTGGCGGATTATTTCCGGTATTTGTCCAGACAGAATACGGATATGGTGATTTTGTCAGAGGAGCTTGCCCATGTGGAGAATTTCCTGGAGATTCAAAAGATGCGGCGGCCGGGAAAAATTGCTTTTGACTGCCGGATCCAGGAGGAATGCCAGCACTGCCTGGTTCCGCCTCTTTTGATTCAGACCTTTGTGGAAAACAGTTTAAAATACGGCATAGACTTGAAAAAACAGAGAAATTGCATTAAAATCCGCATTACCAAGGAAGACGCCCAGGCTCAGATTCTGATTTCGGACAATGGAGCGGGATTTCCACCAAAGGTGCTGGAGGATTTAATGGAAAACCGGAGTATCCTCCAGAATCAGCGGGAGTGTGTGGGAATCCGCAACGTAATTGCCCGCTTGCGCCTGTTTTATGGGGAGCAGACAAAGGTGGAATGTTTTAACCGGGAGGGGGCTGTGGTAAAAATAAGAGTGCCTATGTGAAAAAGGAAATCCATAGGGTGTAAAGTTTTTTAAAAGATATTCCCTCAGGAGCGCCATTGTGATATAGTGGAGCCAGATATCATCAAAATGACCTTTGTAGGAGGGATTATGACAGAAAGAGAAAAAATGTTAGCAGGTATGCTTTACGATTGCGGGGATCCTGAATTATTGCTGCAATGGCATAGGGCAAAAGACCTGGTGAGGAAGTATAATAATACCGATTCCTTAGATCACAAAGAAAAAGAAAAGATTTTAAATGAATTACTGGGAGGAAAAGGGAAAAACCTTTGGATAACGGCTCCGTTTTTTGTTGATTATGGCAATAATATTTATTTTGGGAATCATTGCGAAGTAAATATGAATTGTACATTTTTGGATGATAATATCATTCGTATCGGGGACCATGCGCTAATTGCTCCAAATGTGCAGATTTATACGGCCTTCCATCCGACAAACGCGTTCCAACGATTTGGAGAACAAAAAGAAGACGGTTCATTTGAATTTTGTAAGACGCAAACGGCTCCAGTTACGATAGGGAATTATGTATGGATTGGCGGCGGAGCGATTATTATGCCTGGGGTGACAATCGGAGATAATGTTGTAATCGGCGCAGGGAGTGTCGTGACAAAAGATATTCCCGAAAATACCGTTGCCTATGGCAATCCTTGTCGGGTAATGAGAGAGAATGCCAGCTGTATCAAATGACAGGTCAGCTGGAAGGTGCCATTGGTTTGACGGATTCATGGGAATTGGAATGTGTGAATAATTTGATTGATAGAAAGAGTATGGCATGTTGCTATAAAGATGAATATGTACCCTCAGTAGACAAAGGGACACACGCCCCTTGTCCACTACACATAATGCTTTCAAAGACCGCACCCCGGACAATTCAGTTTGCGGCGGGGTCTTGTTCTGATACTTTTTCACCAGAAGTTTGGTTATTGGGGAGTGGGTCATACCCATCTGGGTTTCCGTCGAGGTCTGTGTTATGATAGTTTTCATACAACCAGTATTTCCCCCCCATTTCAACGACAATGTTTTCACCATATTGATAAACTTTTGCGCCAACAATAGGGTGATTTGCCTGGAAGTTTTTTTGGGGTATGCCGTCCAAATAATTACCTGCGTTATTTGTGCCTTGGAAGTTGGCAACATCACTTTCAATGACACCTAAATAAATAAAATCGTCTTTCAATTCGTTGAACGATGTTTGCGAGGTGGACTGTTGATACAAGGTGTCATTAACATAAATCATCGGTGCTGCGTCTGCTATACCTGGAGTGGTAACACTATCGTTGTTGTTGGGAAAAAGGCAAATTGCTGAGACACATACTAAAGCTAAACAAGCTGCAACAGCGCCCCATTTAATCCAAACAGGATTTTGGGCTTTCTTTTTGTAGCTGATAGCTTCATCAACATACTTGGTGTCAAGCTCTCCCATGGCTTCGGAAAACTTTTTTGAGTTCATACGAATACCTCTCTTTCCGCTAAATAGCTTTTCATTTTCTGACGGATACGAGTCAGCCGGACGGAGATATTTTTCTCCGAAAGCCCTACAAACTCGGCTATGTCCTTACAGCTATCGGAAAACCAATAGCGGCGCATAAAGATAACGCGGTTCTCGACGGTTAGTGTGTCCAGAAAACTTTCAATGATACGGGCTAACTCTCTGGCTTCAATCTCGGTTTCCACTGTATTCGGGTCTGCTATACAGGCTTCGATTTCTTCCATAGCAATCGTGTAAGTGCTGTTGCGTTTGGCTGCTTCCTTTCTGTAATAAATTTTCAATGAAATGTTCCGAACGATTTTACAGATATAGGTCAGCAGCGGGTCTGGCTTCGCCGGGGGAATTGCGTTCCACGCCCCTAAGTAAGCGTCATTGACACACTCCTCCGCGTCCTGCCTGCTGTTTACAATGTTATACGATAGCTTGTGGCAAACTTTACCGTATTTTATATCCAGTTCCCGTATGCTCTGTTCTGAACGCCCAAAAAACATTTCAATGATTTTTTCATCTTCTATCATCACACCGCCTCCTTTCCGGCTTCATCTATATACTACGTTTTCAGCGGCGAATACTACATCAAATCTCAAATTTTTCTAAATTATTATACCATACGCCGCATGAGATTGTTTGCGGTATTTTTGGGGTGTTTTCTCTGGCTCTTGCCTGTCAATCATAGATTAACTCATGTTTTACGATTTCCTCTTCCTGTGCCTTGCAAGCGTTCATTAGCCCTACCCATGCAAGCTGGTCTTTCGCCTTTAATTCTTCGGTGGCTCCCACGCTCTTGGCAAGCTCCGGCATGATAAGGTGAAACCTGTGCAGGGTGGCTTCCTCTATCCCGGCGCAATGATCATACAGCTTTTCGCTGGCAACAAGGGCAATATAGAGGTCGGGACGGTAGCCCTCAAGGTAGGCTTTCCGCAACTGTCCAGTTGAAATTGTCAAAAGGTTATATCAAAGTGAGAAAATGAAAAAATTATATTCAGATGAAGCTTTATCTTAGGTTTTGATAATAATGTCACAATCTCAGAGCATAATTTCAGGTAGGCAGACGCTTTAGAATATGCGAAACAAGAAACCGGAAAAAAAAGACGTTGCCATAGGCTGTAAAATGAAGGAGAAGCGGCTTCCACCTTTCCACTGTAAAAAATCCAGGTATTGATAAAACGGCCTTTAAAATGTATAATATGGAAGAATGCAGGGCAAAGACGAAACGGTTTGAGAAAAGAAGATAACTTATGCAATCGGTGTATTTTGATATTGATATAAACTGGGGTAGGGATTGAGGTGTACTTTGGAAAGGAATACAGACTATGGAAGGAGACAGAACTATGGGCAGGACAATTTCCATTGGGGCACAGAGCTTTGAATTTATACGAAAGAATCATTACTTTTTCATTGATAAAACGGGTTTTATAAAGGAGTGGTGGGAAAATGGAGACGTAGTTACTTTAATTACCCGGCCTCGCCGTTTTGGGAAGACCTTAAACCTGGATATGATGAACTGCTTTTTTTCCAAGACATATGAGGGACGTGGGGAGCTGTTTGAGGGGTTGTCCATCTGGGAGGACGAGAAGTATCGTGCTCTGCAGGGGACGTATCCGGTGATATTCTTAAGCTTTGCGGATATTAAGGGGGAGACCTTTGAGGAAACAAAGCAGGGGATTAAGTATGTTTTGGAAAAATTATACCGAGTTCATAGATACGTGAAGGATACAAAAAATATGGATGAGAAGGATATGGAATTTCTTGATTCTGTTTCATCCAGGATGTCGGATGATGTTGCGGTGTTAGCGCTGAAATATCTGTCGGATTATTTGGCGGCCTACTATGGTCAGAAGGTTCTGATTTTTCTGGATGAGTACGATACGCCGCTCCAGGAGGCCTATGTATATGGATACTGGAAGGAATTGGCCGGTTTTATCCGGCGTATGTTCAACTCTGCTTTTAAGACCAATCCAAGCATGGAACGGGCGATTATGACGGGAATTACCCGGGTGAGTAAGGAATCCATTTTTTCGGATTTGAATCATCTTGAAGTAGTAACTACTACTTCCGAAAAATATGCGGATTGCTTTGGTTTTACGGAAAAAGAAGTGTTTGAGGCGTTGCATGAGTTTTCGATGTCTGAAGATGAGGAACAGGTAAAAAGCTGGTATGATGGGTTTACTTTTGGAAATATAAGGGATATTTATAATCCCTGGTCCATCATCAATTATTTGGATAAACGGAAACTGGGGGCGTATTGGGCGAATAGTAGTTCCAACCGTTTGGTAAATCTGCTGATCCGGCAGGGGAATGCCCAGACGAAGACGATTATGGAGGATTTAATGAAGGGCGGCGTCCTGGAGACGGAGCTTGATGAGGAGATCATTTTTGATCAGCTCAGGAAGAAATATGGGTCTGTCTGGAGTATGCTTTTGGCCAGTGGGTATCTGAAGGTGGCGGATAAAAGGTTTTCGCAAGAGACGGGAGCGTTTACCTACTGTCTGGAATTGACGAACCGGGAAGTATATATGATGTTTCGGAATATGATTCGGGACTGGTTCAGCGAGGAGGATGTGCCTTACAATGATTTTATCAAGGCACTGCTTCTGGGGGATGTGAAGGCAATGAACCGGTATATGAATAAGGTGGCTCTTGCCACGTTCAGTTATTTCGACACCGGCAATAAGCCTTCCGGTGATATGGAACCGGAGCGCTTCTACCATGGCTTTGTCCTTGGACTGATGGTGGAGCTGGCGGGAAGGTATCGTGTTACCTCCAACCGGGAGAGCGGGTTCGGGAGATATGATGTGATGCTGGAACCCTGTAAAGAGGAAGATCCGGCCTTTGTGCTGGAGTTTAAGGTGCATGATCCGGAGGATGAGGATACCCTGGAGGATACGGTGCAGGAGGCTTTAAAACAGATCACGGACAAGAATTATGATAGCGAGCTGATTGCCAGAGGGATTTTGAAGAAGCGGATTCGTCACTTGGGCTTTGCCTTTGAAGGGAAACGTGTTCTGATTGGCTGAAATGGATATAGATTACAGAGGTATACGAGTGTAAAGGCTGGTATGCCTTCACAGGATGAAGGAGATACAGGATGAAAGGAATTTTTTTTGATATTGATATGACTCTGTGGGACAGGCAGATGATAATACCAGACAGTACGAAAGAAGCAATCAGAAAGCTGAAGGAAAATGGATGTTATGTATTTATCAGCAGCGGTCGTACCCGGTCCTTTATTCAGGATCCGGGACTTTTGTCTTTGGGATTTGATGGAATTTTATCTGGCTGCGGCACCAGCGTGAACTTTCATGGGGAAGAGCTTTTATACAAGTCCATTCCCTGTGAAATTGTGGATGCTACCTTGAAGGTGTTAAAGAGATATGATATGCCGGCAGTGCTGGAGGGACGAAGCTATCAGTATGTGGATCCGGAGGATTTTCAGGGGGATCCATTCATTGAGGTTCTTCGCAGGGATGTGGGGGATAAGCTTTTGGGAATCACAGAGAACCATATGGACTGGGAAATCAGTAAGTTCAGCGCGGTGATTAAAAATGACGACTTTACGAAAGCCCTAGAAGAGCTTTCTCCCTGGTACGACTTTTTGGTACATGGTACAAAAGTGGTAGAGGGCGTACCCAAAGGTTACAGTAAAGCCACCGGGATTCAGGTGGTATGTGAGAAATTGGGGCTTTCCCATGAGGATACTTATGCCTTTGGGGACAGCGTCAACGATCTGGACATGTTAAAATATGTAGCTCATGGAATTGCAATGGGGAATGGGACGCCGGAGGCAAAGGCCGCTGCAGATTATGTGACAGAGGATATCCATGCAGATGGGATTTATCACGCCTGTAAGCATTTTGGACTGATTTGAAAAGGGAGTCATGAGATATTTAGAAAAACTTTAGAAAGATTTTATTGACATCTTCTGGAAAAAGGCATAGCATATATTTTCCTGGAGAATGAAAGCCTGCAGCCGGGAAGTTTCGTGCTGTGGGTTTTTTTATATCATGGAAAGATACCCTCAGTGGACAAGGGGCGTGTGTCCTTTTGTCTACTGAGGGTAAGTTCGGGATATAAAAACATTCCGGGAAGGGCATGATATCAGATAGGGAAAGGCGGGATAAAATTGGGAAATATTTTTAAGTACCTTTGGGAATCGAAAGGGATGGTTATAGGGATTGTCCTGCTCTTAGTTGTGCAGGCATACTGCGACCTCTCCCTGCCCCAATACACTTCCGATATTGTAGATATCGGGATTCAGCAGGAGGGCATTGACCACATTGCCATGGAGCAGATGCGCCAGGAGACATTTGAGGCGGTGTGCCTGCTGCTGCCCAAAGAGCAGGCGCAGACGTTTCAGGACAGCTATATCCTTCAGGAAGAAGGAACCTATCGCCGGAAAAAAATAGATCGGGATGCATTGGAGGAGTTAGACGGGCTTTTGGCTCTGCCTCTTACGGTTTTGGGAGGAATGGAAGGGGCCGGTCAGATGGATGATATGAGTGAATCTATTCTGGAACAGAGAGCGCTCCTGACGGTACGGGCAGAATACGAGGCCTTGGGATGGGATCTGGGAGATTATCAGATGGCCTATTTGATGAGAACCGGAGGAAAAATGCTGGGCATTACCCTTATTATGGTGGCGGCAGCCGTCTGCACAGGCTTTTTGGCGTCTTATACTTCGGCCAAAATAGGACGAGAGCTGCGGAACCGGATTTTCCGGAAGGTGGTGTCCTTTTCCCAGGGAGAAATGGATCAGTTTTCCACTGCGTCTTTGATTACCAGAAGCACCAATGATGTTCAGCAGATTCAGATGGTTTGTGTGATGCTGCTGCGGATGGTGCTGTATGCTCCCATTATTGGAGTCGGGGGTGTTTTGAAGGTTTTGAATACAAAGACGGGCATGGGCTGGATTATTGCTCTTGCAGTTGGACTGATTCTTGTGCTGGTGGCAGTGCTGATGGGAGTGGCAATGCCCAAGTTTAAAGTAATGCAGACGCTGGTAGACCGGCTGAATCTGGTGTCCAGGGAAATCCTCACAGGAATCCCGGTCATTCGGGCGTTCTCCCGGGAACAGTATGAAGAGGGACGCTTTGCAAAGGCGAACCAAAACCTTATGTCTACCCAGCTGTTTACCGGCCGCGCTATGAATTTTATGATGCCGGCCATGATGTTGATTATGAATGGCATTACCGTGCTGATAGTATGGAACGGAGCGAAAGGCATAGATCTTGGAAATCTTCAGGTAGGGGATATGATGGCCTTTATGACTTATACGATGCAGATTGTCATGGCTTTTCTGATGATTACAATGATTTCTATTATGCTTCCCAGGGCCGGGGTTGCCGCAAAACGGATAGAAGAGGTATTGGAAGTGGAACCGGCCATACGGGATCAGGAGGAGGTCAAAGACCAGGCCAGGGAACATTGGGATGGGGTAGTGGCCTTTGAGAATGTGTCCTTTCAGTATCCTGGAGCGGATGAAAATGCTATTGAGCATATTTCATTTACGGCGGAACCGGGGAAGACCACGGCTATTATCGGAAGCACCGGATGTGGCAAATCTACGCTTTTGCATTTGATTCCCCGGTTTTATGATGTGACAGAGGGTCAAATTACTATTGACGGGATTGATATCCGCCACTTGTCCCAGTGCAAGCTGCGGAGCCTGATTGGGTTTGTGCCGCAAAAGGGCGTTTTATTTTCCGGGGACATCGCTTCCAATATAAAGTTCGGAGGAGATTTTATTACGGAGGAACAGATGCAGGAGGCTGCCCAAATTGCCCAGGCCATGGAATTTATCCAACAGAAGGAAGAGAAGTTTGAAAGTCCTATTTCCCAAGGGGGAACCAATGTATCTGGAGGCCAGAAGCAGCGATTGTCCATTGCCAGGGCGATTGCCAAACAGCCGAAAATTTTCTTGTTTGACGATAGTTTTTCTGCATTGGACTATAAGACGGACGCCATGCTGCGGAGGGCGTTACATGATAAAATTTCAGAGGCTACCGTGATAATTGTGGCCCAGCGTATCAGTACGATTCTCCATGCGGACCAGATACTTGTGTTGGAGGACGGCAAAATTGCAGGTATGGGAACCCATGAAGAGCTGCTTTTGAGCTGTGGGACGTATCAGGAGATTGCCAGATCCCAATTGTCGGAGGCAGAATTACAGGGAGACCAGAAAGGAGCAGAGAAAGGAGGCGCGTCAGATGAGTGAGGAAAAAGTAAGGGCGCCCCGTCACAGGGGACCTCATGGCCCGGGAGGCGGGATGATGCCGGGAGAAAAGGCCAGAGACTTTAAAGGAACCTTTGGTAAGCTGATGGGCTATATGGGCAGATATAAAATTGGCCTGGTATTTGTCACGTTGTTTGCCGTGGGGGGAACGATATTTCATATTTTAGGCCCCAAGATCCTAGGAAAAGCCACCACAGAGATTTTTAACGGATTGGTGGGAAAGCTGTCGGGACAGGGCGGGATAAATTTTGAAAAGATTGGCCAGATCCTTTTGCTGCTTTTGGGAATGTATGTGCTAAGCGCGGTGTTTACTGGCATTCAGGGGTTTATTATGACTGGAATTATCCAGAAAATCAGCTATCGCTTCCGGGAAGATATTTCTGTAAAAATACACCGGATGCCCTTAAACTACTTTGAATCCAGAAATGTGGGAGAGGTGTTGTCCAGGATTACCAACGATGTGGATACCTTAGGCCAGGGGCTGAGCCAAAGCGTTACACAGCTGATTACTTCGGTAGCTACGATTGTGGGTATTTTGATTATGATGCTTGGCATCAGTCCCTTGATGACGTTGATTGCACTGGTGATCCTTCCGGTATCGGGAGCCCTTATCGGCCTGGTGGTAAAGTTTTCCCAGAAACACTTCGTTGACCAGCAGCGGTACTTAGGAAAAGTAAACGGCCAGGTGGAAGAAGTATATGGTGGGCAAACGATTGTAAAAGCCTTTCATAAAGAGGCGGATATGCTGGAAGAATTCAACCGGACCAATGACAAATTGTTTTCTTCGGCCTGGCGGTCTCAGTTTCTTTCCGGATTGATGCAGCCGATTATGAATTTTGTCAGTAATCTGGGGTATGTTTCCGTGGCGGTGGTAGGAGGGATCTTAACCATACGAGGGAATATCCAGGTGGGAGATATTCAGTCCTTTATTCAGTATGTGCGGAATTTTACCCAGCCCATTATGCAGGTGGCTCAGGTCTCCAATATGCTTCAGTCCACGGCGGCTGCGGCGGAGCGGGTTTTTGAGTTTTTAGAAGAGGAAGAAGAGGACTTTGAAGTAAAAAATCCCGTTACCCTTACAAAGATGGAAGGAAGGGTGGAGTTTTCCCATGTCCAATTCGGGTATGACCCGGAAAAAATCATTGTCCATGATTTTAACTGCAGTGTAAAACCCGGACAGATGGTAGCCATTGTAGGGCCTACGGGTGCCGGGAAAACAACTATGGTAAAACTTTTGATGCGGTTTTACGATGTAAACCAGGGCAGCATTCGGGTGGATGGCCACGATGTGCGGGAATTTAACCGCAGCCAGCTTCGGGAGAATTTTGGAATGGTGCTGCAGGATACCTGGCTGTTCCAGGGAACCATTATGGAAAATATCCGTTACGGCAGGCTGGACGCTTCCGATGAAGAGGTGATTGCGGCGGCCAAGGCAGCCCATGCCCATCATTTTATCCAGACGCTGCCCGGCGGTTATCAGATGGAGCTGAATGAAGACGCCAGCAATGTGAGCCAGGGGCAGAAACAGCTTTTGACTATTGCCAGGGCAATTTTGGCGGATAATCCTATTTTGATTCTGGATGAGGCCACAAGCTCCGTAGACACCAGAACAGAAGAGCGAATCCAGAAGGCCATGAATAATCTGATGAAAGGCAGAACCAGCTTTGTGATCGCCCATCGGCTTTCTACCATCAAGGACGCAGATGTGATTTTAGTAATGAAAGATGGAGATATTATCGAACAGGGAGATCATAAGACCCTTTTAGCCAAGAACGGGTTTTATGCGAAGCTGTATCATTCCCAGTTTGAGGTTGCATAAAGAAAAAATAGAAAGCAGTTGACAAATGATTCTAAATGTATTACTGTATTAATAACTTAATACAGTAATACATTTTTGTTTGCCAATGGGAAGGTTTCTTCTATTGGAGGGGCCAATGGATGGCAAAAAGAGCGAGGATATTGGCCTGACAGAAAGGAGCGCATTATGAAAAAACAAGCAAACCGGAAGAATCCGGGGAAGAAATCCCATAAGAAGCTTTGGATTATTCTTGGGATTGTGGCAGTCATTGTAGTGGTTCTCGTAATTATGGCGGTGCGGGGAATTCAGAACATGGCTAAGGAATTTACGCAAGCCATGGACAATACGGTGGAAGTGAAAAAAGGAGAGATTGACGTTACGGCTGAGGGGATCGGCGTGATAGAGACGGCAAAGGAGCAGACTATTTTTCCAGATTATAACGTAACCATAAGCAAGCTGTACAAACAGGATGGCCAACAAGCGGCGGCAGGAGAAGTAATTGCAGAATACGAAAGTCTTTTGCTGGACGATACCATTTTGGCTATGGAAGAGGAGCTGTCCCAGTTGGATATGAGTTTGTCCGGGATGACGAGAACTCCCTCCAAACGGGTAAAGGCGCCTGTGACGGGACGCGTGAAAGAGATTTATGCCGCACAGGGAGATTCTGTTTTGGCTTTGCAGCAGGAGCAGAAGGGATTGGCCTTAATTTCTGCCGACGGGACGTTGAAGGTAGAATTTTCTCCGGAAGCTGAGGTAAAAGAAGGGCAAAAGGTATCCGTAGGCTATCAGGAGGACAAGATAGAGGGAAGGATACATATCCTTAAAGACGGCAAAGCAGCGGCAGTGTTTGAGGATTCCGATAAATATGAGTTGGGCCAGGAGGCTTCTGTGCTGTCAGAAGACGGCGCTTCTTTGGGAACCGGGACGGTTTCTTGCGGCCATGGCGTTTATGTAACGGCGAAGGACGGCGTAATAAAGAGCGTTCAGGTAAAAAAGAATGACTGGGTGTCCGCCGGGAATTCCTTGTTTAGTCTGGAAGATGTATATTGTTCTCAGGATTATGTAAAAGCTTTGGAGCGCAGGGAAGAATTGCAGGAGAAGTTAGACGAAGCCCGGGCATACAAGGAAGGTTTTTGTGTAACGGCTCCTTGGGACTGTATTATCAGCGGCCTCGTGGCAAAGGAAGGGGAGACGCTTCCGGCAGGAAGTCCACTGTGCGCGCTGTTGGAGGCAAATACCTATCAGGCCGTCCTTTCCATTGACGAGCTGGATATTCGGGGAATTGACCAGGGACAGTCGGTGGAGGTTACCGTAGACGCAGTGGAGGACGCAACCTATCAGGGGACTGTGACAGGGGTATCTCTGGCTGGAGAGAATACGGGAAATGTAGGCACGTATCAGGTTCGTGTGCTTTTAGAGAAAGGAGAAGATCTGCTTCCCGGCATGAGCGCCAATGGAAAAGTGACGAAGGAACAGAAAAAAGACGTGCTGCTGGCCCCTGTGGATACCATTCAGACAATTGACGGAAAAAAGAAAGTTACCGTAGTGAAGCCTGACGGAACCCGTGAAACCAGGGAAGTAACCTTGGGACTCGTAAATAATGAGTATGCAGAAGTTCTGGAGGGACTGCAGGAGGGAGAAAAGCTGCAGGTAATTGTGAAGCTTACGGATATTTATTCCCAGATGGGGATTACTGTGGGCGGTAACGAAGAACAGGGAAGGTGACAGAATGATAACGCTGAAAAATATCCGGAAAACGTATCTGGTGGGCAATGAGGAGGTTCATGCCCTAGACGGTGTCTCCCTTACCATTGAAGAGCATGAATTTGTGGCTGTGATCGGTTCTTCCGGGAGCGGGAAATCCACATTGATGAATATTATCGGTTGCCTGGATACGGCAGATGAGGGAGACTACCTGATCGAAGGACAGAACGTTAATGAGTTAAGCGAGAAGCAGCTTGGAAAAATGCGCAGTAAGAAAATCGGTTTTATTTTCCAGCAGTTTAATTTGATTGCCAAGCTGGATGCTTATGAAAATGTAGAGCTGCCTCTGATTTATCAGGGGGTAGGGGCAAAGCAGCGTAGAGAGCGGGTGATACAGGCCCTAGAGCAGGTAGGTTTGTCCGGAAGGATGCATCATAGACCCAGCCAGCTGAGCGGCGGGCAGCAGCAGCGGGTAGCCGTTGCCCGGGCCCTTGTGACAAATCCCACCTTGATTTTAGCAGACGAACCCACGGGAAATCTGGATTCCAAATCCAGTCGTGATATTATGGAGCTTCTTCACCAGCTTCACGGACAGGGAAATACCATTGTCCTGATTACCCATGACAATGAGATTGCGGCGGAAGCCTCCCGGCAGGTGAAGCTTTGGGACGGGAAGATTATTATGGATACCAAGTCAGAAGATCAAAGAGAGGAGGCGTCGCAATGAAAGTAACACAGGAATTGAAGATGGCCTTATCGTCGGTAAAAGCCAATAAAATGCGCTCCTTTCTCACGATGCTGGGGATTATTATAGGCGTGATGGCAGTAACTCTTTTGGTATCCTTGGTACAGGGAGCCACCAATTCCATCACGGAGCAGTTATCCGGATTAGGAGGCAGTAATTTGTCCTGCGTGGTGACAAAGACAACCCCCAGGATTACCTTCTCCGAAATTCAGACCTTGGAGCAGGAGCCGGAAATCGGGCTGGTCAGCGCTTATAGCAGCGGCTCCGGGGTGGCCAAGGCTGCAGGAAACCAGGAGGAGGTGCTGATCTATGCCATCAGCCAGAACTATCAGATTCTAAATCAAATGGAAATTGCCCAGGGACGCTGCCTGTTGGATTCCGAGAGCGAATACCGTCTTTCCAACTGCCTGATTGGAGCCGCCGTTGCCCAGAATCTGTTCGGAACTCAGGAAGTGACAGGAGAACGTATCCGTCTGAACGGAAAAGATTTTACAGTGGTAGGGGTGCTGAAGGAAGAAGGCAGCTCGGCCTTGAACACCAAGGATAAAACGGTGTTTCTTCCATTTGAAACCGGACAGCGACTGCTGGGGTTAAACGGTATACAGACCTTTGACGCATCGGCGGCGGATGAAGCTTCCGTAGAGCGGGCCGAACGGACGTTGAATGAATTTTTAAGAAGCCGTGTGGGGGAAGACAATTACGAAGTATTTAATATGGGAAGCCTGTTGGATATGATTGCCTCTATTTATAATGTGCTTGGCTATCTGCTGGGAGGAATCGGCGGAATTTCCTTGCTGGTAGGCGGCGTGGGCATTATGAATATTATGTTGGTATCTGTGACGGAACGTACCAGAGAAATCGGCATTCGTAAGGCCATCGGAGCGCAGAAATCTGATATTATCGTTCAGTTTTT
Organism: uncultured Lachnospiraceae bacterium; assembly: GCA_946549035.1. Taxonomy (GTDB): domain Bacteria; phylum Bacillota; class Clostridia; order Lachnospirales; family Lachnospiraceae; genus 14-2. Next base: position 62,443 of record CAMNQH010000012.1, read on the forward strand.
GATTGAATCGGTGGTGCTGTCTTTGATGGGAGGATTTATCGGCCTTGCGCTTAGCGCAGGAATCCTGGGCATTGTCAATGTATTCGTTCAGGATTATCATTTTGCTATTACCTTTGGGGTTGCCATGGTGGCGGTGTTCTTTTCTGTAGGCGTAGGCGTTTTGTTTGGCATTTATCCTGCCAATAAGGCGGCTAAGCTAAAACCCATTGACGCGCTGCGGTTTGAATAAAGGAAAAAGCAATTCTGACATGGGACATTTCAAATAATGGAAGTTTTTTTGTGTATCTTTGTTAAAAATTATAAAAAATGTCTAAAATATAAAAATGGATATTGACAAAGAAAAGAGAGAGTGATACATTAAAGTACATAAGATATTAGCACTCAAAACAAACGAGTGCTAACAGAAAGAAAAAGCAGTATATTTTTATAAGGAGGCAATTAATTATGAAATTAGTCCCGTTAGCAGACAGAGTTGTATTAAAGCAGTTTGAAGCAGAAGAAACCACCAAGTCCGGTATTATCCTTGCAAGCTCCGCTCAGGAGAAGCCCCAGGAGGCAGAAGTAATTGCCGTAGGACCCGGCGGAAACGTTGACGGCAAGGAAGTTACCATGCATGTAAAGGCTGGAGATAAAGTAATCTATTCCAAGTATGCAGGAACAGAAGTGAAGCTGGACGGATGCGAATATATCATTGTGAAACAAAACGATATCCTGGCAGTGGTAGAATAGAGGGCGCATTGCAGCTGGAACGATACAAAGCAGTTAGAAGCAGGCACGGTTTTGAATGCGCAAATGGTTGCGAGAAAAGAAAAGGAGATAGAGAATCATGGCAAAAGAATTGAAATATGGATCTGATGCAAGAAAAGCGTTAGAGGCAGGTGTAGATAAGCTGGCGGATACCGTACGGGTAACCTTAGGCCCCAAGGGAAGAAATGTGGTACTGGACAAATCTTTTGGCGCGCCCTTGATTACCAACGACGGCGTTACCATTGCAAAAGAGATTGAACTGGAAGACGCTTTTGAGAATATGGGAGCCCAGTTGGTAAAAGAAGTGGCTACCAAGACCAATGACGTTGCAGGAGACGGAACCACCACGGCAACAGTTCTGGCACAGGCAATGATCAAAGAAGGTATGAAGAACCTGGAAGCAGGCGCTAATCCGATTATTTTAAGAAAAGGTATGAAGAAGGCTACTGACAAGGCGGTAGACGCGTTGGCAGCTATGAGCCAGAAGGTAGACGGCAAGAACCATATTGCAAAGGTAGCCGCTATTTCCGCAGGCGACGAGACAGTAGGCAACCTGGTGGCGGACGCTATGGAAAAAGTTTCCAACGACGGGGTAATTACCATTGAAGAGTCCAAGACCATGCTGACAGAACTGGATCTGGTGGAAGGTATGCAGTTTGACAGAGGCTACATTTCCGCATACATGGCTACAGATATGGATAAGATGGAAGCCGTATTGGACGATCCCTATATTCTGATTACCGACAAGAAAGTAAGCAATATTCAGGATCTTCTTCCGATTCTGGAGCAGATTGTACAATCTGGCAAGAAGCTTCTGATCATTGCAGAGGATATTGAAGGAGAAGCCCTGACCACTTTGATTGTAAATAAACTTCGCGGAACATTCAGCGTAGTGGCAGTAAAGGCTCCCGGATACGGCGACAGAAGAAAAGCGATGCTGGAGGATATTGCAATCCTTACCGGCGGCCAGGTAATCTCCGAAGAGCTTGGTTTGGATCTGAAGGAAGCTACCATGGATATGTTGGGCCGTGCAAAATCCGTAAAGGTTCAGAAAGAGAATACGGTAATCGTAGACGGCGAAGGCGAGAAGGCAGCGATCGACGCCAGAATCAACCAAATCAAAGGACAGATTGAAGAGACCACTTCTGATTTTGATAAAGAAAAGCTTCAGGAGCGTCTTGCAAAGCTGGCAGGCGGCGTTGCGGTTATCCGTGTAGGCGCGGCTACCGAGACGGAGATGAAAGAGAGCAAGCTGCGTATGGAAGATGCGTTGGCCTCTACTAGAGCAGCCGTTGAGGAAGGCATTATTGCAGGCGGCGGTTCTGCATATATCCATGCAGCCAAGGAAGTTGCCAAACTGGCGGAAGAGCTGGAAGGCGATGAGAAGACAGGCGCCAAGGTTATCTTAAAAGCACTGGAAGCTCCCTTATACTACATCGTAGCCAATGCAGGACTGGAAGGCGCTGTTATTATCAATAAGGTAAGAGAGTCTAACTCTGGAGTTGGATTTGACGCATATAAAGAAGAATATGTGGATATGGTAGAAGCAGGTATTCTGGATCCTGTAAAAGTAACCAGAAGCGCTTTGCAGAACGCTACCAGCGTAGCGGCTACCTTACTGACCACAGAATCTGTAGTTGCTAACATCAAAGAAGATACGCCTGCAATGCCGGCAGGAGCAGGAATGGGCGGAATGATGTAATTCTATTCCTTCAAATCCAGCCAAGGCAAATGTTCTTGGACTTGAGAAAATATGTTTTAAAAAGACGGTATAGCCCTCATTACAAGGGCTGTACCGTCTTTTTGACGTGAAATAAAAGCATTGCGGTTCATGAAATAAACCGTTCTTTACCAAATATGAGCTTCTCAGTGTATCTTTCGATTAATAAACTCCGTTTTATACTTTGAATACACAATTTTCTGGCTGCGGTACAATCCATAGTATCCGGAAAGCATATAGCTAATGGCGATGGACAATAAAAAGTAAGGCATGGCTTCAAAGCCGAACAATTCGAAACAGATGAGCAGAGAAGTAATAGGACAATTGGTGACGCCGCAGAATACTGCTCCCATGCCTATGGCAGTGCAGAGGGAAGGGTCAAATCCAAGGAGATTGCCAAACAGGCAGCCGAAGGTGGCTCCGATAAAAAAGGAGGGGACGATTTCACCGCCCTTATATCCGGCTCCCAATGTAACTGCCGTAAAAAGAATTTTTAAAAGGAAGCCATAGGGAACATATTCGTTTTCAAAGCAGGCTTCGATGATCGGCATACCGGCGCCGTTGTAGTCCTGGGAGCCAACCAGCAAGGTGAGAACAATCAGAATGGCTCCGCCTGATAGAATACGCAGGTATGGGTTTTTCAAATACTTTTGATATAAATGTTCCGACGTGTGCAGGGCAATACAGAACAATACGCTGACTCCGGCGCAGCAGATGGCTAAAAGGATGGTCCTGGCTCCGGTCCTGAGGGTAAAGTCCGGGATAGAACCGATCAAAAAGTGTTCCGGCACAATGCCAAAATAGCCTGCAATCCCTTTGGCAATCAAAGAAGATATGACGCAGGGAACCAGGGCGGAATAGTGCATAATGCCTACACTTACCACCTCCATAGAAAAAATAGCCGCGGCCATAGGCGTACCGAATAATGCAGAAAAAGCTGCGCTCATACCGCACATAATCATAATATGCTGATCCTTCTGGTCAAATCCCAACTGCCGCCCTAAGGAGTTGCCGATGCTGCCCCCCAATTGAAGAGCCGCGCCCTCCCGGCCTGCAGAGCCGCCGAACAGATGGGTCAGAACCGTAGACAAAAAAATCAGCGGAGCCATTTTTAAAGGGATGCTTTCCCCAGAGTGAATGGCGGAAAGCACCAGATTGGTGCCGCTGTCTTTTTCATCATGCATGAAGCGGTAGGCTGCCACAATTAAGAGGCCTCCTACAGGGAGAAAAAACAGCAGCCAGGGATAGGCAGCTCTGGCGTCCGTGGCATATTTCATACAGTAAAAAAAGAATGTGCCGATCATACCAATTGAAAGACCGGACAAAACGGAAAATAGAATCCATCGCATCAACAGCATTACCCGGGACCAGATATGAAGGGTAATTGTTTGTATTTTCTGCTTCATAAGGAAAATCCTTTCATTAATGTAAGGGAATTGGGTGATTGCGGAAGTCAAAGCTGCGGGAATATTCAGCCAAGTTTTGAGTTTTGCAATCATCTATGTAAATAGGATATCGTATAGGAAATTTCCCGTGAATCCCATCATCAGACGAGTGGTTCGGGCAGGGGCAATGATGAAAACTTGCATTGCAGATGCCCGTGAGTTATAGTAAGTGTATCATTTACAGAAGGCCTTGGCAAGGGATAAGGAGAGAATATGATAGAACTAAAAGGAAAATATAACGAAGCGAAAATATTTACTGATGTGGTGGATGAAGCATCCCTTTCGCAGGTACTTTTGCTGTTGAATCAAGAATTTACAGCTGGAAGCAAAATCCGCATGATGCCGGATATTCATGCAGGTTCTGGATGCACCATTGGAACTACCATGACGGTCCGGGATAAAATTGTGCCCAATCTGGTAGGGGTGGATATTGGCTGCGGAATGGAAACTGTTTTAATCAAAGAGAAGCATTTGGAACTTCAGAAGCTGGATAAGATGATTTATGAAAAAATTCCTTCTGGTTTTCAGATTCGGGAGAAGACGCATCGTTTTTTTGCATCTGTCAACTTGGAGGAGTTGTACTGCTATCATCAGATAAATGCCAAAAGAGCGGAAAAAAGCCTAGGAACCTTAGGCGGGGGCAATCATTTTATTGAAGTGAATCAAGCAAAAGACGGGCAGATGTATGTGGTCATTCATTCCGGAAGCCGTCATCTTGGCTTGGAAGTGGCAAATTTTTACCAGCAGGAAGGATATAAGGCATTGAATGGCTGTTCAGACATGGATATCCAGATTTTGATTGCAGACCTGAAAGCACAAGGCAGGACGGAGGATATCCAAAAAAGCATTGCTTCTTTAAAAAATACAAAACGTACCAACATCCCCAGACAGTTGGCCTATGTGTCAGGCGCCCTTTTTGATCGTTACATTCATGATATGAAAATTGTGCAGGAGTATGCACGGTTGAACCGGCAGGCCATGATGGATGAGATTATCAAAGGAATGAAGCTTCATGTTCTGGATCAATTTACTACGATTCATAATTATATTGATACAGAGCATATGATTTTGCGAAAAGGAGCAGTGTCAGCCAGGAAGGGAGAAAGGCTGCTGATTCCTGTGAATATGCGGGACGGTTCCCTTCTATGTATCGGCAAAGGGAATGAGGACTGGAATCAGTCGGCGCCTCACGGAGCAGGCCGGCTGATGAGCCGTTCACAGGCCAAGCAGGCTTTTACAGTGTCAGAATTTAAAACACAGATGGAAGGCGTCTATACCACTTCGGTAAATAAAGAAACTTTAGACGAATGTCCTATGGCCTACAAGGGGATGGAGGATATTGTGAGTAATATTGGAGACACCGTTGAGATTGAAGAGGTGATAAAGCCTGTCTATAATTTTAAAGCGGGGAAGGAGTAGGAAGCTTTTGATAAGGCGGGATATGAGGTAAAAAATAAGAGTGTGATATTTTTGTGTAGATATTGTCAGAAATGTACGGAAGGTTATGATATGGCGCAGCTCTGACGCTTAAAAAATTTCTCACAAAAAAACCTCCCATTTTATGGGAAAA
>CAMNQH010000013.1 GCA_946549035.1 uncultured Lachnospiraceae bacterium
ATCCTTCTCATAGTAAGAAATACGGGCATGGGTCCCTGGAACCCTTGAGTTTCCTGGGAATTCTGGCACTTTCTATTTTCCTGATTTTTCTCTGTAGTACCTTTGGTTCTGTTGGTTTTTCCTGATTTTTGCACAGTCGCTGCAATAACGGCATTTGTTGTTCGTTTTCTTTATGAGACGGCCGCATAGGGTACATAGGGTAAATGATTCATTTCCAATGTAATTCAGATATTCATATCCAAGTTCCCGGAAATCTGTTATGGTAAATACGGCTGCGCCTTCCATATCAACAAAATTCACTTTGATGTTTAAGTTGTCGTTTTTAGTGGAAAAGGAAATCAAACCGGCTTGTTCCATATCGTTTAAATATAAAAATTTATCTTTTTTGTATTTGACGGTGACTCTTGCAATTTTATACAGTTCCTGGATGGAGGTATTGATCCATCCGTGATTGTGCTGGGATAGGATATTATAAAATTTTCCGTAGCATAGCATGGTAAATAACAGTTTTTGGTATTTGACGGGAGTCATGGCTGCGATGCTGTCCAGCTCTGCCTGGGTAATGGGAATGGCGTCTATTTCCCGTAAGGAATATTTTGCTGATTTTTTGGCGATATCCTCAATGGCAGATTCCCATAAAGCGGCATTATAATTTTTTTCATGCTGCTCCATAAATTCGTGCAATTTATAAAAGGTTTGCTCTGTATTTAATTGTTCTTTTTGATTGTAATATTTTCCTAACAAGAAGAGGGTGGAAGCCGGGTTGCTTCCAATTTCTCCCTTTTCTAGGATTTGTACGGCCTGTTTGGTTTCGTTTAATATGATTGACATTTGGTATCCTCCATTTCATAATCGTCTGAATGTGTAATTTTTGTAGTTTTCATGGAAAAACGCATTCCTTCAAATTCAATGTCTCCGTATTCGTCTAAGACAGGGTAGGAGATCATGGAATGGTTACGCTTTAATAGGTTTTGGATGAATATGTGGCCGCAAATATCCCACGCAAATTGTTTGCTGTATTTGGAATTTGTGTAGCACAAATCCAGGATAATATTGCAGAGAATCCTTTCATTGGGACATTGTTCTATGCATTGCCGTTTGAATTCTTCTTTGAAAAGATATCGCTGCATTTGCCGTTCTTCGGATTTTAGCCGCTCTGATTTTGCATATTGCATAAAAGCGGAGGTTTCTCGTTTGTATTTCTCATATATTTTCTGTATTTTTTTGTAGAGATCTTTGGAATATTCCATGTCGCTTTTGAGTATGGAATAATCAAATTCTTTGGATTTTGACCATTGTATGTCGTCAAAAACTGCTTCCAGTTTCCAGCAAATTTTATTTATGGTACAAGGCGCCGTTCCAAGAGGCATGTTTTGATGATAGTAGTGAATAAATGCTTCCTCTTTTGGTGTTTTATCTTCTTTAGACAGTAATTCTTCCAAGGTAATTCGAAATTGGAGCATACATTTTTCACGGTTTTTTTTGATATATTCCTTCATCTGGGTTCGTTGGGAAGGGTATATGTATTGCATAAAATATGGTTTTTTATCCGCAATCAGAGACTGGTTTTGCCAAAATTCTTTTTTTTCGGAGGCGTTTTTGCCGTCGTTGATTTTGTTGGAAGCCCATTGATACCATGTTTTTGGCATTTCTTTTGCCTCGATGCCTTTGGTTTTGTCAATTTGGTTCTGTTGGTAAAGCTGGCCGCATTTGATACGATAGTCCAAAAGGTTGTATTCCCGGCTGCCTTTTTCAAATCTGGCTCTGACTTCATACATGGATGTGATTTTATTTGTCACTTCACCTACGGCATTTCCAAAGCTGTCTATGTTAGACTGCATCAGGTCGTCTTCGGTGGGAATGCATTTGGGGGCTTTTCGCTGTACGCATACAACGGCCGGCAATTCTTTGGTGTTATGGACCAGTAGGGGGAATGAGGTGTTAATTACACAATCTCCGTCTTTATCAAATCCGTTCATAGCGTCGGCACAGGTATCCCAACTGTTAAATATGGTAGGGGTAGTCATATATTGGTAAAATTCGTCCATTTCGGCGTTATGCGCCACATGCAATAACCGTATATTGTTATGGGAGGTCATAGGCGCGCGAAAGCTTACAATTTTGTCAATTCCTTTTTTGACCCAATACTTGGAGTACACTTGTCCTGCCTGTAACAGGCCTGTGACGTTCAGGCCGAACATGGATTGGCATAGAGCGTAAGGATCTCCGGAAATCAGGGAATAATTTGCCGGAACGGTTAAAACGCCAACCTTTGCCTCGTCAATCCGTTTTTGAATCATGGTATGTAGCTGGTCTTGCACATAAGGATCGTTTATCATGTTTGGTTCAATCATCAAGGCGGTGGCGAAGGAATTGTCTAAATGGGAGACATTTTTTTCGTTCAAGCCGGTTCCTTTTGCGTAAAGGATGGTTTTTCGGTAATCTTTGGATAAAATATCCTTGATTTCAGAAACGGTGGGAGCAATCAGTTCCTCAATCTGTGTGTCTGTAAAATCATAACTTTGCAAAAATTGGTAGTTCATGGTTCTTACGTTTTCTAAATTTTCTACGGATGATTTTGTAATGGCAAATGTATAGTGGTTTCGTTCGCAATGCCCAAGATAATCCTCCATAGAGGCGTAGGAATCCCACAATTTCAGCATAGATTCTGTTAATACCAGTTCTATTTTGTGAATGTCGTAAGTATTTCCCCACACGTCCGTAATGGCGCTTTGATTGTGATCTCTTGCAAATTTTTGGAAATCGACGGGGAATACGGCTCCTTTACAGAATGAATTTCGAATGACGCATCCTGGAAGCAGGAAATGTTCTCCGATTTCGTGTCCCCATCGTTCCATTAATTGAGGCATTGCAAGGCCGTAGCCGTCGCTATCGTTTAAGGTGATTTCCCTCTCTTTGATATATTCCATCCTTGGCTGGTCCAATTCGGTGTCGTCTAATTCTATGACGTTGGAGGAAAAGTGAGTGATACAATCGGGAACAACCACAATTCCTTTTGGAAGGGAGACGGGTGTAGAGGAACTGCATACCAAAGCCTTGTAGGCTTCTAGTTTTGCAGGCGTAAAGGGTTTTGTCATATCTCTTCCGTTGTCAATGCGGCGTTTTAATTCCGGATATAGGGTTTTTGTTACAAACACAATGGTATTGCTTTTTACTCCGCCTGTTGTGCCAAGGAGCCTTTGGTATGTAATTCCGTTGATTTTAAATCCCTTTTGGTAAATATAGAGATAGTCTTTTACATTGTCTATGACCACGCAAATATAATCTTTTTTAAATTGACAGGAGTCTAATTCTTCATACAATTTTTTGATTTTGGGCCTGGAAACGGCCAAATTCGGCTCTTTTTTCAGCGCTCGGATGTTGGATTTTATGGTTGCAATTTGCAGCGTTGGATCTGTGATATGGTTTATTTCGTCTATAAATCGCAGGATTTGGCTGTCGCTTAATGCCACAAGCTCCTTGTTTTCTCTTGCCTGGCGTATGGTTAAGGTCAAATTCCATTTGGCCCTTCGTAGACGAGAGGTGTGTAGTTTAAAGACGAATCGTTGTGATGTTAGGTATTTACTCATGTTATCTGCCTCCTTTTTTGAGCCCTATATATATAATTCTCTTTTTGTTTCAAAAAGTGGATGAAATATGCAAGTTTTTGAGATATTTTCGAAAAAAATTTTAAAAAAGCGATAGTTCTCTTGGTCCGTTGAGGGTATTGTTCTATGTGCAGAAAAAATAAAGAACAAATGTTCCTGGAAACTATTGACATTTGCAAACGTTTGTTCTATAATCTCTTTACACAACAGAACATTTGTTTGAAAAAGAAGATATTTAAGGAAAACGAGGATGTGTAAACATGAACCAGTTTGATATTGTGGTGGAGACGCTTTTTGCAGATGAGCAAAAGGAATTCCGAAAGATATGTGATAAAGAGATTATCAAATATGGCGGCGTCTCACAAAAGGATTATGATGATTTTTATTCCAGAGCCGGCTATGAAATCGCTCTTGCAAAAGACTTGTACGACCCTTCTAAGGGAGGTTCTTTGTTAAATTATATTACCAAAGTGATTCAGCGAGCCGTCCGGAAGGAGATGACAGACCGCAATCGAAAAAAGCGGAAGCTTGTGATGGAGCGAACGGAAAAGAACAAAGCCGGACATTTGGTAAAAAGGAGAACCTATGTGTTGGAGATTCCCATAGACGCTCCAATGAAAGACGAGAGCGGGCGAACGGTGGCAGAGGCGCTGCCATCTCACCTTTGTATGGAGGATATGGTCATAATGAGGAATGAGAGGGAGGGCAGGATACGGAAGTATCTTGGCAGCATATCCGGCCTACAGAGACAAATCTTAGAGATGAAGATGGAAGGAGCGCCCTCTTCTGAAATTAAAAGAGCCTTATCCATCAGTGACATGGAATATCGTGCAAATTACAGAGAATTAAGGGCCTTTGGGAAGGTAAGATATTTATTCGACGGGGAGGATGATATTATGAGCCAGGAGGTTGTAACAAATATGAATACTGTAACACAGACTATGGAGAATTGCAAAACAGACCGGATTAGCATTGCTTCCATTATCAAGAAAATAGACAAGCATACCATACGGTTTGACCATCCCCTTCAAAGAGAGTCGGAGCAGTGGTCTCCGTCTATGAAGGGCAATTTGGTGTCTGATATTTTGCAGGGCAACAAGCTGCATCCTTTGGTGTTCGCCGAACAGATTATAAATGGAGTGCCAATCATATGGGATTTGGACGGCAAACAAAGATGCACCAACGCCTATTCCTTTTTCAAAAATGGTTATAAGATTGCTCAGAATATCCGGCGCTTTAAGGTTTCGTATCAGACCACAGAAAAGGATCGCTATGGGAATGAGATATTGGATTGCGACGGCATTCCTTCCGTGATCAATGCAGAATTTGATATTCGAGGAAAGAAGTTTTCAGATCTTCCGGAAGAATTGCAGGACAGGTTTTTGGATTACAGTTTTAATTATGACCAATATTTAAACTGTTCCGAAAGCGACATTGGATACCATATTGAACGGTACAATGATGGAAAGCCCATGACTTCTTCTCAAAAAGGGATTACGAAATTGGGCACAAGGTATGCAGAATGGGTGAAGGCCATATCCAATACGCCGTTTTTTAAGGATATTGGGGAATATAAGGTATCTGATTTTAAGAACGGGACGATTGACCGTGTGATTGTGGAGTCTATTATGGCGGTGAATTATTTAGACAGATGGAGCCGGTTGGAGTATATGTGCAAATACATTCGGGAAAATGCCGATGCGGCGGTTTTTCGTGAGTTTGAAAGTTTGATCGGGCGGCTTCAGGGCGTTATTACGAACGAGGCTTCGGCTCTGTTTAATTCCAGGGACAGTTTTTTGTGGTTCGGGTTATTTTCCAGGTTTGTGAAAAGGGAAACAGACGATAGAAGGTTTGTCAAATTTATGGATGCGTTTACCGATTCGTTACACCACAAGCCCATAGACGGGGTATCTTACGACGATATCTTGGCCCAGTCAAAATCAACCAAAGACAAAAGCGTTGTGATTAAGAAGCTGAACCATTTGGAGAAGCTGATGAGGGAATATTTGAATCTTTTATAGGGGAAGGATAGGGGAAATTAGGAACGAAAAGTTATTGAAATATACGATTGAAAATGGTATGATAGATTCGTTATATGCACAAGAGCAGGGAGAAATTGGAAGACAGATGCATAAAAGAGAATGGAAAGTATAAGGAGGAATTTACCATGAAGAACGCAATTCATGCAGAACATGCGCCGGCGGCCGTTGGACCATATGTACATGCTGTGGAGGTATCCGGATTGATTTTCACCTCGGGGCAGCTTGGGCTGGATCCTGTGGAAGGGACGCTGCCGGAAGGCATTGAGGCCCAGACCCACAGGAGCCTGAAAAATCTTGCGGCAGTATTGGAGGCCGGCGGTTCTGATTTGGACCATGTGGTAAAAACCACGGTATTCTTAGATGATATCAATGACTTCGCAACGGTGAACGCCATTTATGGGGAATATTTTAAGAATGAGGTTCCGGCCCGTTCCTGCGTGGAGGTAGCAAAGCTCCCCAAAGGAGGACTGGTAGAGATCGAGGCCATTGCAGTAAAGAAAGCGTAAGGAACGGTAAGCTATGAGAAAACGGATTGTTAAACGCGGCTCCCGGGGATTCCTCATAGGTCTTCTTTTACTTATTTTGGCCGTATGCGGAGGCTGTCAGGGGGAAGGGCAGAAAAATCCGGCGGATGAGAATACAGGACTTGGGGAGGATGCGGGCACGAAAGCGCCCGCTTTTTCTGACGATAGAGGAGAAGAAGCCTCCAACGACAGCCTGACGGTCTGGTTTTTGGACGTAGGGCAGGGTAGCGCGGCTTTGGTACATCAAAAAGATTCCTGGATGCTGATTGACGGAGGCGATAAGGAAACTTCCTCTTATGTGGTAAGCTTTTTGAAGCAAAAGGGAGTTACAAAGCTGGATTATGTGGTGATTTCCCATTATGATTCCGACCATTTAAACGGCGTGGTGGGGGTGCTGAATGCAATTCCCTGCAGTCAGGTGCTGGCGCCGGAGGATTATGGGACGGATACCAAAATTTATGATTCTTTTCAACAGGTATGTAAGGAGAAGGAGCTTGCAGTTTCCCATCCTCAGCTGGGGGAGGAATTTGCCTTTTCCCACAGCAGCTTTCGGGTGGTAAGCCCGGCCTCTTATGAATATGAGGAAGGCAATTCCAATTCTTTAGGGATTCGCCTGGAATATGAAGAAAACAGCTTTTTAATTTGCGGCGACTGTACCGAAGAAAGCGAACAAGATTTGCTCTATCTGGGGGTAGATGTAAAGAGCGATGTATTCGCGGCAAATCATCATGGCAGCCGCTATTCCAACAGCCCGGAATTTTTGGAGGCTGTGTCGCCGAACGCAGTGGTAATAAGCTGCGGAAAGGGCAATAGCTACGGGCATCCTGATGCGTCGGTGCTGTTATCTGTACAAAATCTGGGGGCGGATTTGTACCGTACCGATCTCCAGGGAGAAATTACGGCAGCCAGCGACGGAAAAAATATCGTTTTTGATCAGGAGGCCTGTATGGATTACCGCAGCGGCCCGGAACTGAGGGAAGAAGAATCCAAAGAGGATGACAAAGATTCCGGTTCGGATATCAAGCTGTTTCAGGAAGAGGTACGCCCTTACTATGGAGAAGACGAACAGCTTTCGGAGGAAGAGACAGAACAGCCGAATCACGAATCAGTCGGAGAGGATTCGTACATACTTAATACAAATACAAAGAAATTTCATAAAAAAGGTTGCAGCAGTGTAGAAGAAATTAAGGAAGAGAATATAGGGTATGGGTCGGACAGGGAGGAGCTTATAGGCATGGGGTATGCTCCCTGCAAACGCTGTGAACCTTAGTTTGGAATGAGAGTAAAGGAGCATTGAAATATGATAAAAGACAGGATAGAGGCACTCCGCGGTGAAATGCTACAGCGGGGCATAGATATGTACATTATTCCTACTTCTGATTTTCATGAGTCAGAATATGTGGGAGATTATTTTAAAGCGCGGAAATATATGACCGGGTTTACCGGATCTGCCGGAACTGCGGTAATTACGCAAAAAGAAGCCGGACTGTGGACCGACGGCAGATATTTTATCCAGGCGCAGCAGCAGCTGGAAAACAGCCCTGTGACTTTATTTAAAATGGGAGAGGAAGGGGTTCCTACTGTAAAAGAATATGTGAAGCAGAAGCTGGGGCAAGGACAGTGCCTGGGCTTTGACGGAAGAGTGGTCAACGGCAAAGACGGAAACGAGTATGAGAAAATTGCAACAGATAAACATGGTAGTTTGCATGTATCGGAAGATCTGGTGGATGTGATTTGGAAGGACCGGCCTTCCCTGCCAAAAGGGCCGGTGCGGATACTGTCTTTGGAATATACAGGGGAGAGCACTCTCCAGAAATTATCTCGTTTGCGGGAAAAAATGAAAAAGAACAACGCTACCGTCCATATTCTGACTTCTTTGTACGATATAGCATGGCTGTTGAATGTTCGGGGCGGCGATATTGAAAACGTGCCCGTAGTGCTGTCGTTCCTTCTGGTGACGGAAGACGGATGCTGCTGGTATGTGAATCAAGACGTGGTGGATGAGGAATTGGCCTGCTATTTGAAGGTAAACCAGATTCAGGTGAAGGATTATAACCATATCTACCAAGATGTAGCGGCGCTCTCTGAACAGGAAGCCGTGCTTTTGGATCGGAGCGTTGTAAATTTTCGGATTTGTAACAGTCTGAACCAAAAAATCCAGCTGATTGACAAATCAAATCCCACAGAACGGATGAAAGCAGTAAAGAATCCAGTGGAGCTTGCCAATACAAAAAAGGCTCATATTAAGGACGGAGTGGCCTTTACAAAATTCATGTACTGGGTAAAACAGCAGGTGGGACAGGAGCCTTTAAATGAGATTTTGGCCTCCGACTATCTGGAAGCACGGAGACGGGAACAGGAGCATTTTCTGGATTTGAGCTTTGGAACCATTTGTGCTTATGGGGCCAATGCAGCAATGATGCACTACAGCGCCACAAAAGAGTCCAATGCAACATTGAAGCCGGAAGGATTTTTGCTGGTGGATTCCGGAGGGCATTATCTGGAAGGAACTACGGACATTACAAGAACCATAGCCCTGGGAACTTTGACGATGGAAGAAAAACGCCATTTTACAGCAGTTTGTCGGGCAAATCTGAATTTGGCGGCGGCAAAATTCCTCTATGGATGCCGGGGAGTGAATCTGGATATACTGGCAAGAGGCCCCTTATGGGATGCAGGCTTGGATTATAAATGCGGTACTGGCCATGGAGTAGGCCATATCCTGAATGTTCACGAAGGTCCCAACGGTTTCCGGTGGAAAATTGTGCCGGAGCGCAACGACAGCTGTGTGCTGGAAGAGGGAATGGTCACTACCGATGAGCCGGGAGTATATTTGGAAGGAAAATATGGGATTCGGACGGAAAATGAGCTGATCTGCCGAAAGGGAGAAAAGAACGAGTACGGTCAATTTATGTATTTTGAAACGATTACTTATGCCCCTATTGATCTGGACGGGATTCTGCCGGAAGAGATGAACGAGACGGAACGGCGCAGGCTGAATGAGTATCATAAAATGGTATACGATACCTTGTCACCCTATTTGTCACAGGAAGAAAATGATTGGTTGAAGACGTATACAAGAGCTATATAATAGGAAGAGACGGTGCTTGACCATGAAAAAATGGAAGAATTGGACGGGCGTCCTTTTGGCTGCAGGAATCCTTTTGGCCGTATCGGGGTGCGGCAAAGATATGGAGATGCCGGAGGTTCCCGAACCCGGAACAGAAGAGAATACCCAAACCCCGGTAGACGCGCCAAAAGAAGCGGTGGAAGCGGCGGATACTTTTATAGAAGGGATTCAGTCCCAGGTTTCGGAACATGAGACGTTTCTTTACCGTATGGCGTGGGAGAAGGATGGTATGACTCTTGCCGATACGGTATTTCTTGGAGCAAAAGGGGATGATGTGGAACGTATCGGAGAAGTGGTGTATATTGATTTTTCTACGTTTGCACAGAAAAACGGAAAGGAAATCAAGACCCAGATGCTGATTTTGTTTGACGATCTTGTGATAAAGTTTCAGGATGTAGAGGGCGTGGAGTGTACCAGAGAAGTAACCGACGATTATTATGTGATGTATGTGGACGCACCCAAGGAAGCTTTGGGAGAGTTAGCCAAACAGGGGCTGTTCGCGTTTGCAAAAGGAACTGGCAATATCTCTTTGGAGGCTACCCAGGCGGCCTTGCAAGAGGGCGGATATGAACTTGTAGAACCATAGCTATGGAACCGCCTCCAGTAACATTCCTGTACAAAGAAATACTTTAAAAATCCCTTCAAGTGGTGTACAATAAATAAGATTGACAGGAGAATACCATGAGTGAGAAAATAGTATTGATTGACGGGCACAGTATTCTGCACCGTGCGTTTTTCGGGATTCCGGATTTGACCAATGCCGCGGGGCTGCACACCAATGCCATTTACGGATTTCTAAATATTATGTTTAAAATCTTAGAGGAAGAGAAGCCGGAGTATCTGACCGTGGCTTTTGACGTCCATGCCCCGACGTTCCGCCATAAGATGTATGAGGAATATAAGGGAACGCGCAAGCCTATGGCGGAGGAGCTGCGTCAGCAGGTTCCGGTGATGAAGGACGTCCTGGGGGCTATGGGAGTTACCGTGGTGGAACGGGAAGGCTATGAAGCGGATGATATCTTAGGAACCATTGCGTCCCAAGGAGAGGCCAGGGGGCTTTCTGTGGTTCTCGTATCCGGGGACAGGGATTTATTGCAGCTTGCCAGCGACCATATTAAAATCAGGATTCCCAAGACGAAACGTACGGGAACGGAGATAGAAGATTATTATGCCTCGGATGTAAAAGAGCGGTATCAGGTAACGCCAAAGGAATTCATTGATGTGAAAGCTTTGATGGGGGATTCTTCCGATAACATCCCCGGAGTTCCCGGCATTGGAGAGAAGACGGCTACGAATCTGATTGTGGCCTACGGCAGTATTGAGAACGCCTATGAACATGTGGAGGAGATAAAACCAAACCGGGCGAAAGAGGCGTTGAAGAATCATTACGATATGGCAAAGATGAGCAAGATTCTGGCCACTATTGATACAAATTGTCCCATAGAGTATGAGCTTGACCAGGCCAGATTGGGAAATCTTTATACCCAGGAAGCATATTTGAAATTGAAAGAGCTGGAATTTAAACAGATGCTGACTCGGTTTGAGACAGCCCCTTCGGAAAAAACCTCTCAAATAGAACCGGTGAAGATAACCGGACAATCAGAGGCCGGGCGGGTTTTTGAGGAAGCGGGAGGCGAAAAACAGGCGTCCTTCCTTTGGGTGCAGGAGAACGGGGAGCTTTTGGGCCTTGCACTGTCATATCAAGAGAAAGCATATTTTTTCCAGGCAGGCGACCTTTTGCCGGGGGAATATCTGTCCAGAGGTTTGGAGCGTCTTGCCGGAACCTGCAGGGAGCTTGTTACCCTTGATTTGAAATCACAGCTTGGGTGTTTTTCCCGGGAATTTCTCAACTCTGATGGAAGAAACCGTTTGCTGGACGTACAAATCGGAGCATATTTGCTGAATCCATTGAAAAATGAGTATCCTTATGAGGATATGGCCAAAGATTATTGTGACGGCAGAATGATTCCTTCCCGTGGGGAGCTGATGGGAAAGTCCGGACTATCCCAGGCATTCAAGGAGCAGCCGGAGGCCTTTTTGCAATGGGCTTGTTATCAGTGCCAGACCGCGAACTTAGCCTGGAAGGAAGTCTGGTGGCAGTTGGGCGAATATGGGATGCAGCAGCTGTTTGAAACCATTGAAATGCCTTTGGTATTTACGTTGTATGATATGGAGCGGGCCGGGATTCTGGTGCGGGTGGATGAATTAAAGGCCTACGGACAGAATCTTGTGGGCCAGATTGAGCAGCTGGAGCAGGAGATTTATCAGGAGGCCGGAGAAGAGTTTAATATCAATTCTCCCAAGCAGCTAGGGGTTATTTTATTTGATAAATTAAAAATGCCCAATGGGAAAAAGACCAAGACCGGGTATTCCACGGCGGCTGATGTGTTGGAGAAGCTGGCGCCGGATTATCCCATCGTTTCTAAAATATTGTTTTACCGCCAGCTGACAAAGCTGAAATCAACTTACGCGGACGGTCTGGTAAATTATATTCAGGAAGACGGAAGGATTCACAGTAATTTTAACCAGACGATTACTGCCACGGGAAGAATCAGCAGCACGGAGCCGAATCTTCAGAACATTCCCATCCGTGTGGAGCTGGGACGCCTGATACGAAAGGTGTTTGTTCCGGCGGAAGGGTATGTATTTGTGGACGCGGATTATTCCCAGATTGAGCTTCGAGTACTGGCTCATATGTCGGGGGATGAGAATCTCATCGAAGCATACCGTCAGGCTCAGGATATCCACCGGATGACGGCTTCCCAGGTATTCCATATTCCCTTTGAAGAGGTAACGGATCTTCAGCGGCGTAATGCCAAGGCCGTGAATTTTGGAATTGTCTATGGGATCAGTTCTTTTGGGTTAAGCCAGGATTTGAGTATCACCAAAAAAGAAGCCCAGGATTATATCGAGCGGTATTTTGACACCTATCCGGGGATCAAATCATTTTTAGACGGCCTAGTGTCCCAGGCGAAGGAAAAAGGCTGCGTCACTACTATGTTTGGCAGGCGCAGGCCCGTACCGGAGATTTCCTCGGGGAACTTTACCCAGCGTTCCTTTGGAGAACGCGTTGCTATGAATTCACCGATTCAGGGAACGGCTGCGGATATTATCAAGATCGCTATGATAAGGGTAAATGAGACCATGAAGGAGAAGGGGATGAAATCCAGGCTGATTCTGCAGGTGCATGATGAGCTTTTGGTTGAGGCGGCCAAAGAGGAGCTTTCCCAAGTGGAGGAGATTTTACACAGAGAAATGGAATCAGCGGCAGCTCTTTCCGTTGCGTTGGAAATTGATATGAATACCGGAAAAAACTGGTATGATGCCCATTAAAGGAGTAATGTCATGAAAGTGATTGGAATTACAGGCGGCGTTGGAGCCGGAAAAAGCGCAGTTTTGGATTATATTGAAGCTAATTTTCGGGCGAAGGTACTGAAAGCGGATGAAATTGCCCATACGCTGATGGAGCCGGGGAGCAGATGTTATGAGGCATTAAAAGGGAGACTGCCGGAGCGCTTGTTTTTGGAAGACGGGACGATTGATAAGAAGGCACTGGGAGCAGCTATGTTTTCCAATGACGAGCTGCGGGAAGAAATCAACGAGATCGTTCACCCGGCCGTTAAGGTGTATATTCTGGACATGATTGCAAAGGAGAAAAAAAGCGGTACCATAGATTATCTGATGGTGGAGGCGGCTCTTTTGATAGAGGATGGATATGAGAATATCTGTGATGAATTATGGTATGTCCATGCATCGGAGGAGCAGCGGAAAAAGCGGTTAATGGAGAGCCGGGGATATACGGAGAAGCAGGCGGAACGGATTTTTTCCAGCCAGCTTTCCGAAGGGGCTTACCGGAAGCACTGCCGGGTAGTGATTGAAAATGACAAGACATTGGAGAATGCATGTTATCAGGTAACCCAGGCGTTGAGCGAAAAGGGAGATGCGGAAATGGATATGCGCCAGCTGGAGGAGCGGCTGGTATTCGGCCTGGATATCGGAACCAGGAATATCGTAGGAACGGTAGGCTACAAGGAAGGGGACGAATTTTATGTGGTGGCCCAGTATGTGAAGGAGCATGAGACTCGTTCCATGTTGGACGGCCAGATTCATGATATTGGCCGGGTAGGCAGAAGCATTAGCGTGGTAAAGCGCCAGCTGGAGCATCAGCTTGGGGTTACCCTGCATGAAGTATGTATTGCGGCTGCGGGACGTGTGTTAAAGACGGTTACCACCAGCGTGGAATATGAATTTGAGGAAGATACCGTAGTAGAACGGGAGCATATCCATACCTTAGAGCTTTTGGGCGTAGAGAAGGCCCAGCAGATTTTGAATGAGAATAACGACACCAAGTTCCGGTTTTACAGTGTAGGTTATTCTGTGATGAAATATTATGTGAATGAAGAGGTATACTCCAACCTGGAAAGCCATAAGGCGAGACGCATCAGTGCGGATATTATCGTGACATTTTTACCGGAAGAGGTTGTGGATGATCTGTATTCCGCGGTGGATATTGCAGGGCTTAGAGTTGCCAGTCTGACCCTGGAGCCTATCGCAGCCATTAATGTGGCCATTCCGGAAACCTTCCGTATGTTGAATATCGCTTTGGTGGATGTGGGAGCGGGCACCAGCGATATTTCCGTAACCAGGGACGGAAGTATCATAGCATATGGTATGATTCCCAGCGCCGGGGATGAAATTACAGAGATGCTGGTGCAGCATTATCTGGTGGATTTCAAGACGGCGGAGCATATTAAGCTGGAGTCCGGCATATCAGATGAAATAACGTATATGGATATTATGAGTATCAACCACACCATACCTGCAGAGGAAGTGTGGGAACTGACGGCGCCTTTGGTAGAGAAACTGGTAAAGGAAATTGCAGCCAAGATCAAGGAATTGAACGGGGACGAGTCTGTAAGCGCAACCTTTGTGGTAGGGGGCGGCGGCAAAGTCCATGATTTTGTGAAGCTTCTGTCTCAGGAATTGGGGCTGCCCCAGGAGCGGGTGGCGCTGCGAGGGGAAGAAGTGCTGCGGGAAGTGCATTTTCTTCAGAAAGATATTAAGAAAGACCCATTGCTGGTTACGCCTATTGGAATCTGCCTGAATTTTTATGATCAGCGGAATAATTTTATTTTTGCCCGTTTTAACGGAGAGCGGATTAAGTTGTATGACAATGGGAAGCTGACGATTGTAGATGCGGCGTTGGAGGCAGGCTTTCCCAAAGAACAGTTGTTTCCAAGGAGAGGCCAGGAGATTAATTTCACGCTGGACGGAAAGAGCCGGATTGCCAGAGGAGAGGCTGGCGAGAGCGCTATTGTGCGGGTAAACGGCAGCGTAGTAAATATTAATACTCCTTTGGAACAGAATTCAGAGATTACCATAGAACCTTCGACCATGGGGGTAAATGCGGCTTGCAGGCTGGATGAACTGGAAGAATATCGAATTTCTACCTTAACCTTTGAGGTAAACGGCCGGGTAGTGCATTGTCCCAAATTTTTTGAAGTAAATGGAACCCTAGAGCCTCCCTTCTATTTGATTCAGGAAGGGGACTGCATAGAAACAAGAAGCTTCTATACCGTGGGCCAGGTCATGGAGTTTATGGATGTAGAAGTAGATTCGGACCGGGATATTTTCGTGAATAACCGGCCGGCGGATCTGGATACCTTGGTATATGAGAATTTCAGCATAGAGTGGACGGTACTCTCCTTTCGGACGCCGGAATCGGAGGTGGCCAAGAGCCGCTCTGGCGCGTCGGAAAAAAAGAAGAACCAAGGTAAGCCTCCAGCCAAGTTTGAGTGGCCGTTCGGCTTAGGCAGAGAGATTGCTCAGCGGAAAAAGAAGGAAGCGGAAGAAAAGGAGAAGGTTGTTTCCAAGGAAGAAGAGGCTTCTGTACAGGAAAACGGTCAGAAGCCGGAGGATGTAAAAGAGTCTCAGCCTCAGGAGGGAGTAAAGGTCCAGCCGGATGCAGCAGAGAGTGTTCAGCCAGTTGAAGAACCGAAGCAGGCGGTAACCATCCAGGAGATAAGCAGCGTGGATGTGGAGGAAGTTAAGGAAGAGAACCATGAGGCTGCATTGACAGAAGAAGCCGCCCAGTCAGCCCTTGATGATACAAAGGAGCCTGGAAAAGAGCAGGTAATATCTGATGGGAAAGAGGAACCGGGTTTGGATATGGAAGACCCGGAATCAGAAGCGGAAACGAAAGCTGAAACGGAAACGGAAGCGGACGACCAGAAAGAGACTGTCGGTCATTCGGACCTGAATCATTTGGTGGCGGGGCTGACCAAGGAATTGTCTAAGACCACAGGCGTTGCCAGTAAGGAAGAAGAGCAGCCGGACGCAGCAGAGGAAGCTCAAAGGCAGGAGGATGGTTCCATTACCGTGACCGCCAATAAGGAGACGATAACCCTTACCGGGAAGGAGAGTTATGTCCTGGTGGATATTTTTGAATATATTTCCTTTGACTTAAATTCAGGAGACGGAAGGAGAATCATTGTAAATCTCAACGGAGAAAGTCCCTCCTATATGCAGGAATTAAAAGACGGGGACGTAATTGAGGTTTACTGGCAGGAGAAATGAAATGAGACTATGCAGCATTGCCAGCGGGAGCAGTGGAAACTGTATTTACGTTGGTTCACAAAACACCCATCTCATCGTGGACGCAGGCATCAGCGGGAAGCGCATCGAAGAAGGACTGAACGAAATCGGCCTAAAGACCAGGGAAATGGACGGAATTCTCATTACCCATGAGCATACAGATCATGTCAGCGGCCTTGGGGTGTTGGCCAGAAAGTATGGGATTCCCATTTATGCCACAAAAGGGACGATTCAGGCAATTCTGGGAATGAAGACTTTGGGAAAAATAGATCAGGAGCTCTTTCGGGAGATTGAGGCGGACCGGGGATTTTCTTTGGGAGATGTAGAAATATCTCCGGTGGCGATTTCCCATGACGCTGCCCAGCCGGTATCTTATATTCTGCGGCAGCAGGACAAATCTATAGGAATCGTTACGGATTTGGGAAAATATGACCAGTATATTATAGAACGCTTCCAGGGCCTTAATGTGCTGCTTTTGGAAGCCAATCATGACATACATATGCTGCAGGTAGGCAATTATCCTTACTATTTGAAACAGCGGATTTTAGGGGACAGAGGCCATTTGTCCAATGAATTGTCCGGGCAGCTGTTAGGGCAGCTGTTACATGATAAGTTCAAAACGGTCATATTGGGACATTTGAGTAAAGAAAATAATTATGAAAAACTGGCCTACGAGACGGTACGGCTGGAGGTTGCCATGGGGGATAATCCCTACAAAGGGGATGATTTCCCTATCCATGTGGCAAAACGGGATACCGTATCACAGATGATAGAGGCATAAGGGATGTAAGTGAACAGGAAGGCTTTTTGGTCTGGTAAAATGACGCGGCACCTAAAGGAGGAATATATGGAAAAGAAAGCAGACAGAGTGATTATCACAGTGGTGGGAAAGGATACGGTCGGCATTATCGCCAAGGTATGTACATATCTTTCCAACAACCGCATTAATGTATTGGATATCAGTCAAACCATCGTACAGGATTTTTTTAATATGATGATGATTGCAGATATTGGAAGTTCCAGCAAGCCCTTTGATATTTGTTCTAAGGAACTTGCCCAGATTGGCCAGGAGATCGGCGTTGCCGTAAAATGCCAGCGGGAAGAAATCTTTGACAAGATGCACCGGATTTAAGGAGAGCTGTCATGACGAATATTTGGGAAGTACATGAGACAAATAAAATGATTGAGCAGGAGAATCTGGATGTACGTACCATCACTTTGGGCATTAGCCTGATGGATTGTATTGATTCGGATTTGGAGCGGCTAAATCAAAAAATCTACGATAAAATTACAGCCACGGCCAGGAACTTAGTGTCAGTAGGCGCCCAGATTGAACAGGATTACTGTATTCCTATTGTAAATAAGAGGATTTCCGTGACTCCTATTGCGCTGGTTGGAAGCGCGGCATGTCACAGGAAAGAGGATTTTGTTACGGTTGCAAAGACCTTGGATGCGGCAGCCAAAGAGGTGGGAGTAAATTTTATCGGCGGTTATTCTGCGCTGGTGTCCAAGGGGATGACCAGGGGAGACGAGCTGCTGATTCGTTCCATTCCGGAGGCGTTAAAGGTGACGGATTTGGTATGCAGCTCTGTAAATCTGGGCTCTACCAAGACGGGGATCAATATGGATGCGGTCCGTTTGATGGGAGAGATGATCAAGGAGACCGCGGAACGTACGAAGGAACACGATTCTATGGGCTGTTCCAAGCTGGTGGTATTTTGCAACGCGCCGGATGATAATCCCTTTATGGCGGGGGCGTTCCATGGCGTTACAGAGGCGGACGCCATTATTAACGTAGGGGTCAGCGGCCCCGGCGTAGTAAAGACGGCGCTTTCTAAAGTCCGGGGAGAGAACTTTGAGGTCTTGTGTGAGACAATCAAAAAAACGGCTTTTAAGATTACTCGCGTAGGGCAGTTGGTGGCCCAGGAAGCCAGTAGGCGGTTGGGGATTCCTTTTGGCATCATTGATTTGTCTTTGGCGCCTACCCCTGCAGTGGGAGACAGCGTGGCTGAGATTCTGGAAGAGATCGGCCTGGAATATGCAGGGGCTCCCGGCACTACGGCGGCTCTTGCCCTTTTAAATGACCAGGTAAAAAAAGGCGGAGTTATGGCTTCTTCTTATGTGGGAGGATTAAGCGGCGCCTTTATTCCGGTGAGCGAGGATCAGGGGATGATTGATGCAGTAAAAGCAGGGGCTCTGACCTTAGAGAAGCTGGAAGCGATGACTTGCGTCTGCTCTGTGGGGCTTGACATGATTGCAATTCCCGGGGATACGTCTGCGTCTTCTATTTCCGGTGTGATTGCGGATGAAATGGCGATTGGTATGGTAAATCAAAAGACAACGGCGGTGCGCATTATTCCGGTGATTGGAAAGGGCGTGGGGGAGACTGCGGAATTTGGAGGCTTGTTAGGCTACGCTCCCATTATGCCGGTGAATGCCTCTTCCTGCGAAGCATTCATTAAACGGGGCGGAAGGATTCCAGCGCCGATTCACAGCTTTAAGAATTAGGTGACAGATTTGTTTTCCAAAAAAGATTTGCAGAGATTGATCCTGCCTTTGGTTATAGAACAGCTTTTGGCTATGACGGTAGGGCTGATGGATACGGTTATGGTGTCTGCGGTTGGAGAGACCGCCGTATCCGGGGTATCTTTGGTGGATATGATCAATCAGTTGATGATCAATATATTTGCGGCGTTGGCTACCGGCGGGGCAGTGGTGGCTGCTCAGTATATCGGGCATAAAGAAAATGACAGGGCCTGTGAATCCGCCAACCAGTTGATGGTGGCGGCGGGAATTCTCTCTTTGGGGATAGGGGCTGTTTGTTTGGCGGCCAACGGAGGACTGCTGCGGTTGTTTTTCGGCTCCATTGAAAAGGAGGTCATGGAAAACGCTATGATTTATTTTGGGCTTTCTGCCTTATCCTACCCATTTTTGGCCGTTTATAACGGCGGGGCAGCCTTGTTTCGGGCGATGGGGAATTCCCAGATCTCTCTGAAAATATCTTTCTTTATGAACCTGATCAATGTCAGCGGCAATGCATTGTTTATTTTTGGGCTGAATCTGGGAGCTGCAGGGGCTGCCTTAGGTTCCTTGCTTGCCCGGGCGGTTGCCGCCGCAGTGATTTGTCTGATGTTAAGAGATAAAAAATTGCCGGTGCATTTTGTATCTTTCCGAAAAAACAGAATCGATATGGATATGACAAAACGTATCCTGCGTATTGGAATTCCTAACGGCTTAGAAAACGGTATGTTCCAGTTGGGACGCATTCTTGTGGTTTCTATTATTTCTGGTTTTGGGACGACGCAGATTGCAGCCAATGCAGTTGCCAATAATTTGGACGGAATGAGTGTGATTCCTGGGCAGGCCCTGGGGCTTGCTATGGTTACAGTCATTGGCCAGTGCGTAGGAGCCGGAGATTATTCCCAGGCGGAAGCATATGCGAAAAAGCTGATGAAGATTTCGTATCTGGCATTTTTTGTGGTAGACGGGTTGATTCTTTTGACCCTTCCTGTGGTCTTGCAGATGTACCGGCTTCCGGAGGATACGCTGCATCTTGCCTGGCTTTTGGTGACCATTCATTGCGGCTGTGCGATTTTTTTATGGACGCCCTCTTTTGTATTGCCCAATGCTTTAAGGGCGGCGGGAGATGTGAAATATACCATGTATTTATCGGTGCTTTCTATGTGGCTGTTTCGGATTTTGTTCAGTGTCATCTTGGGAAAGTGGCTGGGACTTGGAGCTGTTGGAGTCTGGATCGCTATGGTGATGGACTGGTTGTTTCGGGATGGGGCGTTTTTACTGCGGTTCTATCATAGAAAATGGCAGCAGAAGCGTGTCATTTAAAGATTGTGTATTTGATTTGATTGTGATACACTAAGAGGCGAAAGAATAATCGTTGCTAAAACGGTAACGAATAATCCATCGGAGGTGGAGTGTTTGAGCAATAGGGAAGATTATCTGGACAGTTTGCTAAAGTCCGTTACTGACAGTGAGGCAAAGGAGATTATCAACCAGGGACCGGAGGATGATTTCCTAAAAGAATATGACCAGGATTTGCTGAATTTGGATGATGATGATTTCTTAAAGGAATTTGAGAAAGAACTGGAGAGAGAACAAGGCGATCCCTTTCCTTCTGCTTCAAAAGAGGCGGAAACAGGAGCGGTCTTAGAGGAGCAGAATGAACTTGCCGGGCTGGATGACCTGGGATTAGACGAATTGAATGGATTGGATGAACTTGACGATCTGATGGTGGACACTATGGAGCAGGAGCCTCCCCAGACAGCGCCTGAGGCTGAGGACGGGGGCGAGATGATAGTGAATACCATGGATGACGATATGCCGGAGTTTGAAGACAAAGATCTGGACGCTATGTTGAAGGTTATGAATTCAGAAGAGGGTCAGGAGTCTGATTCAGATACGAAACAAGAGGAAGAAGGCCTGAATTTGGATTTTGGGCTGGGAGAGGAATTTGATATGAAGGAAGATCTCATGTCCCTGGAAGAGAGAGCCGCGGGCGGCGGGGAAGAGAAGGAACTTACGATAGATGATGTAGAAGATGTAGACGATGCGGAATTATTGGACATTCTGGCGGGGCTTACATCCGATGAAGATCTGGAAGATATCGGGAATATGCTAAAGGCCCATGATGAGGATACTCCCATCGCCGGCGCCCCAGAGACGTCTCCCCAGGCTCCGGTTCTGGAAGAGGAGGATGAGTCAGAGAAAGGCAAGAAAAAGGGCAAAAAGAAGAAAGAGAAAAAAGAAAAGAAAAAGGGAAAAAGCAAGCTTGCCCGGCTTTTGTTTGGCGACGATGAGGATGAGGAAATTGTCGTACCGGAGTCCGGTGAAATAGAACATATCTCCGACGAAAATATGGAAATATTAAAAGAGCTGGAGCAGTCCGGGAAGAAAAACGATAAGAAAAAGGAAAAGAAAGCAAAGAAGACGAAAGAGAAGAAAGAGAAAAAGCCCAAGGAGAAAAAGCCCAAGCCTCCTAAAGAAAAGAAAGAGAAAAAGCCGAAAGCGCCTAAGGAGCCTCCCGTTAAGTCGAAACCACTGCCGAAGGTACCGGTATTTTTGACATTTCTTCTGGTAGCGTCTCTTCTGGTATTGATCTTTTTAGGCAGCAATCTTGTGGGGTATAGTACGGGAATGGAGCAGGCTCAACAGGAATACGACAAGGGTAATTACGTGGAAGCTTATCAGCGGATGCGGGGTATGAAAATCAAAGAGGTAGATCAGGATTTTTATAACAAAGCGCGTTTGGCGGCTTATTTGAAGCAGGAACTGGATTCCTTTGATGGATTTATCGGTAAGAACATGTATCCGGAAGCATTGGATTCTTTAATTGTTGCGGTAGGAAAGCATGACAAATTCTTAGAGGAAGCAAAGACTGTAAATGCAGACGGAGAATTTGGAGAATTATTGCAGACGGCAGAGAAAAATCTGGAGGATACGTTCCAGGCGACCTTGGAGGAAGCCAGAGAGATTTACGGACAGAAGGACCGGAATGCTTATACCAGTATGCTCTATAAGCTGCTACAGCGGGCAGGAATGGCACAATAAGAGGAAAATACTATGATTGCAGTGATTGATTACGACGCCGGCAACCTAAAGAGCGTTGAGAAAGCGTTACATCATTTAGGGCAGGAGTGCCTGATTACAAGAGACGCCAGGGAACTTTTGGCGGCGGATAAGGTGATACTGCCCGGGGTCGGCGCTTTTGGGGTAGCCATGGATCATCTTAGAAAGTATGAACTGGACCGGATCATAGAGGAGCTTGTTCACAGAGCGATCCCCCTTTTGGGCATCTGCTTGGGGCAGCACTTATTATTTGAAGGCAGCCAGGAGAATTTTGGAGTGGAGGGACTGGGGCTTTTGAAGGGAGAGATTCTAAAGATTCCGGACAGCCTGGGACTTAAGATTCCCCATATCGGATGGAATTCCCTAGAACTTTCTGGAGACAGCAGACTTTTTACAGGAATTGGGAATCATCCTTATGTCTATTTTGTCCATTCCTATTACTTAAAAGCCAAAGAGGAATCCATTGTAACTGCAACAGCAGAATATGGTGTGACGATTCATGCTTCCATCGAGAAGGGGAATTTGTTTGCATGTCAGTTCCATCCAGAGAAAAGCAGTGAAACGGGACTTCATATTTTAAAGAATTTTGCTGCGCTGGGAGGTGGAGCTTAATGTTTACAAAACGGGTGATCCCTTGTCTGGACGTTCATCAGGGACGTGTGGTAAAAGGCGTTAATTTTGTGGACCTGCGGGATGCAGGGGATCCGGTGGAGATCGGGGCCGCCTATGACAAGGCGGGAGCCGATGAATTGGTATTTTTAGATATTACAGCTTCTTCGGATAACCGGAATACGGTAGTGGAAATGGTGCGCCAAGTGGCGGATACGGTATTTATTCCCTTTACGGTAGGCGGCGGTATTCGTACCGTGGAGGATTTTAAAATATTGCTTCGGGAGGGAGCGGATAAGATCTCTGTTAATTCTTCCGCTCTGGCCCGGCCTCAGTTAATCAGCGAGGCGGCGGACAAATTCGGCAGTCAGTGCGTGGTGGTGGCGATAGACGCCAAACGCAGAGCCGACGGAAGCGGTTGGAACGTATATAAGAACGGCGGACGCTGCGACGTAGGTATCGACGCTGTGGAATGGGCCATACAGGCGGATAAGCTGGGAGCAGGGGAGATTCTTTTGACCAGTATGGACTGCGACGGAACAAAGGCGGGTTATGATTTGGAGCTGACCCGGGCCATTGCAGATCAGGTTTCTATTCCGGTGATTGCTTCCGGCGGCGCAGGGCAGAAGGAGCATTTTTATGACGCTTTGACAGTGGGAGGAGCAGACGCTGTGTTAGCGGCGTCCTTATTTCACTATAAAGAACTGGAAATCGGGGATTTGAAGGAATATTTGGCGGGCAGGGGCGTGTCCGTGCGGAGATAACGAAAGAGGGAATGAGATATGTCGATGATTCAGAATGACTGGCTGCCTGCTGTGGGTGAGGAATTTAAAAAGCCTTATTATGCCCAGCTTTACAAATTCGTTCAGGAAGAATACAATACCAGGAAGGTCTTTCCCCCGGCGGATGATATTTTTAATGCGCTTCATCTGACTCCTTTGGGGAACGTAAAGGTGTTGATCTTAGGACAGGATCCCTATCACAACGATGGACAGGCTCATGGTTTATGTTTTTCTGTGAAACCTCAGGTGGCGATTCCGCCGTCCCTGGAGAATATTTATAAGGAGCTTTCCGATGATTTGGGATGTTATATCCCCAATAACGGCTACCTGGTAAAGTGGGCTCAACAAGGGGTACTGATGCTGAACACGGTGCTTACAGTCCGCGCCCATCAGGCCAATTCCCATCAAGGGAAGGGGTGGGAGCAGTTTACGGACGCTATTATCCAGGCGGTCAACAGCCAGGATCGTCCCATTGTCTATCTGCTGTGGGGACGCCCGGCCCAGTCTAAGATCCCAATGCTTACAAATCCCAAGCATTTGATTTTAAAGGCGCCTCATCCAAGTCCCCTGTCGGCATACCGGGGATTCTTTGGGTGTAAGCATTTCAGCAAAGCGAATGAATTTTTGACAGCCAACGGGCAGGAAGCCATAGATTGGCAGATTGAAAATATATAAGGAGGCGTTAGGCATGATTAAGGGGTTTAAGATGAAGCTGTATCCGGGGATGGAAGCAGAGTATGAGAAGCGTCACAATCAGTTGTGGCCGGAGATGGCAAAGATGATTCACGAGCATGGCGGAAAGAATTATACGATTTTTCTGGATCAGGAGACATTGACGCTGTTCGGTTATATTGAGATTGAAAATGAAGAGCTGTGGAGCAAAGGCGCGGATACGGCCATCAACCGGAAGTGGTGGGATTTCATGGCGGATATTATGGAGACAAATCCAGATAACAGTCCGGTAAGCGTGGATTTGAAAAATGTGTTTCACCTGGATTGACTAGAACGGGGCTGCCCCTTCACGATTGATCAATCGTGGAAGGGGCAGTTTTACTAAGCGTGTCAATATTACAACACAGAAAGATCAAATTTTTTGGCGGGAATCCGAATCTCTACTTCTGTTTCCACACCGGGGGTGCTGCGGTAGGTCAGCCCAAATTGGGTGTCGTAGTAAAGCTGCAGGCGTCGGTGGGTATTATAGATTCCAATATTGCTCCCGCCGGAATTGTCGGTCTCTCCAGTACCGTCTAACAAATGTTCCATCTGTTCCTTGGGAATCCCAACGCCGTCGTCGGAGATGACAAAAATCAAGGTGTTTTCTTCCTGCCATCCCATAATAACAATATTGCCTTCTTTTGTTTGCTTTTCAAAAATCCCATGCTGGATAGCGTTTTCCACGATGGGCTGAAATACCAGCTTGGGTATCTCGTAGTCGGTCATTTCTTCCGGCACATCAATAAAAAAATGAATCTTATTGCTGTAGCGCATATTCTGAAGCTGAACATACAAGGACACATGTTCCAGCTCTTCTTTTACTGCCACGGTAATATTTCCCTTATTTAGCGTCAGCTTGTAAAAACGGGACAGCATCTGCACGGCGTCTGAGACTTCTTCTGATTTTCCTGCTTTGGCCATCCACTTAATCATATCCAGGGTATTGTAGAGAAAATGGGGATTGATCTGGGATTGGAGGGCTTTGAATTCGGAAATCCGAAGGTCGTTGGCAGCCAAAAGCTGCTGTTGGATTAGTTTATGAATCTCGTCCGTCATATAATTGTAGGTTTCAATTAAATTCCCGATCTCGTCTTGCCCGGCTTCCGTGTTTAAATGCACCGGCGGGCCGCTGCGGACTTTTTTCATCTGCTCTACAATGGTGGAGATTCGGCGGATGATGGAATTGCTTAAGGTCAAAGCAATGATGCATCCCGCCAGGAGAACGATGACGTAAAGAGCAATAAACTGGAACATCAGGGTACGCCCGTCTTCAAAGACATTGCCTGCGGGAATCGCGGTGATCATATACCAGTCCGTTCCGTCAATCCGCTTGTATCCCATATAGACTTTTTCGCCCATGATTTGCAGGGAGTCGAAGCGATGGATGGAGGAGATGGAGAAGGGAACTGTTTCGTAGGGCAGGTAATACAGACCGGAGAGGGTACTGTTGGAAGTGGAGACGATAGAATCGCGTTCATTCATAATGTAAATCACACTATTATTGAAAGGACTGTCCTTTTGCAGGGTAGAATCCAACAAATCCTGGGAAAAATACAGGGCGATATAGGCGTGGGATTTTTCGGCGCCGACGCCTGTGGGAATTTTGCGTATAATGGCCAGTTCTCCGTATTGCTGGATTTCACTGGGAGAGAGGTAGCTGCTGGGGCAAAACAGGCTGCTGCGGTCCGTGCCGGAAAAAATCCCGTTCCAGTAGGTTCCCTTGGCCCGGATCATGGGAGCATATAAGTCGCTGTCTGTGACGGCACATGCGGCGGAGTAATAAGGATCCTCCAGGTAAATGCGGATGGCGGCCACGGATTCGTCTTCGGCTAAATAGGAGGTGGATTCCGTAAAGGATGACAGGTTCTCCCGGAATTTTGCGGTATCCTTAAGGGCCGCCGGGTTTGGCATACGCATAAAAGCCTGGAAAACTTCCTGAGATTCAATGGAGCCCAGCACCGTATCCAAATGAGAGATGTTGGATTCCACGGTGGCGGCCGTCTGTTCCGAAATGGCTTGAAGAGATTGGAGGGTGTTGTTGGTGATAATATGGAACAACTGGTTATAGGAAAAAACCGCCAACGCCAGGGTGGGAGCTAAGGCCAGAAGCAGGTGGGAGAACATAAATTTGGATTTCAGCCTCATATGGTGAAAGTAATAGCGATACAGTTTTTTCAAAGAATGAATCATGACAATTCCCTTTCCCGGTATTCGGAAGGACTTAATCCCACGGCTTTCTTAAAGCTTTTACTAAAATAATTCCCGTCGGAATATCCTACTTTTTCGGAAATCTCCCCGATTTTATTTCTGGGGTCGGCTAACAGCAATTTGGCTTTTTCAATCCGGTATTCCGTAATATACTGATTCAATGTCTGTCCGGTTTCTGTTTTAAACAGAGTGCAAATATAGGAGCTGGACAGGTGCACATGTTCACTGATATCCTTAATAGACAGCCGGTCGTTGCTAAAATGCTTTCCAATGTAGTCCCGGATTAGGAAAACGGTAGAATTTTCCGAGGAAGGCCCTTCTAACAGTTGTTCAAATGCATAGAGCTTGTCCATGAGAAGGGAAAAAAGCTCCTGCAGGTTGCTGCATTTTGCCACAAGCTCCATGGGACTTTCTGTCTCTGCGACGCCTGGAGCAGCCGCCAGCTTTCGCTGGTAGACGGCGGCGCTTAGATTCAGCAGCAGCTTATAGTAGATATCTTTGGCCTGGTTTGCCAGCATGGCGTGATTGCAGGAAAGCTGTTCATAGAGCTGCAGGGCCAGGCTTTTGGCTCCGGGGATATCTTTTGCGGACAGAAGGGAGAAAAATTGTTCTGGAAAACGTTCCGTGTCCGGAAGATCCTGCTTTTCCTGCTCCTGATGGGAAAGCAAAATGCTTCCGTAGGGGTGGAAAAAGGCGTTTTGGGCTAAAATAGCGGCGGAGTGATAAGATAAATATACTTTTTCCGGGCCGGTTACGGTTTTGCCTACTACAATATAGTATTGGCGGTAGGGATTTAATAGCAGCTTGATCTCATGGCAGAGCTTCTCCAGGGCATATTCGGAGGGGCGGGCGGCGCCATAAAGATGTAAAATCAGAAATTCTTCGTTTTTCAAAGTATGTATCTGGGCAAGTCCATGTTTTTCCACCAGGGCTTCCAACTGTTTCATCAGACAAGAAAGATCCGCTTCCATAAAATCTGACAGCTGTTTATTAAACTTCAGAATCAAGGTGGAGAAGCAGGTAGAGCTGTGGATGGACAGGGAGCCGCAGATATTCTGGGAAGCCTGAAGGGAAAAGCCGGGCTTGGTAAGACGCAGGGCCAGCCGGGAGGCTTCTTCTTTCTGAAACAATTCGTAGGTCTGGTACTGGCGGCGCTTTTCCGTAACGGAACAGGCCGCCTCCCGCACTGCTTCTTTGATTTCATTTTCGTCAATGGGTTTTTCCACATAGCGAACGGCTTTTAGCATAATGGCGGCTTTTAAATAGGCTTTGTCAGAATAACCGCTCATAAAGATAATCTGGCAGTCCGGGTTTTGCTGCTGAATGCGCCTGGACATTTCAATTCCGCTCATTTTGGGCATTCTTACGTCAGTAAGAATAATGTCTGGAATGGTTTTTTTCGCCAGGGCCAAGCCATTGGCTCCATCGTCCGCCAGCAGTACCTGAGAGACGCCGAGAGAGTTCCAGTCAATGCTGCGCATCAGCCCGTCCCGGGTCAGGGCTTCATCGTCTACAATCAAAAGTTTCATAAATATGGATTCCTTTTTCGTTTGCCATTTTTCACAAAATTCATCTTATTTATTATATCGAAACAGAAATAAATTACAAGGAGGAGTGAAGAAATTTACCCGGAATGATAAAAAATTACCATAGGAATCAAAAAATTTCGGTGATAAGATGATATTGTAGAAAGCGAACGTGTACCAGGGCATTCATGCTTGTGTGTTCCTGTACCAGCGTGGCAAGAAAGGAGAATGAAAGTGTCTGAATATGTTCTGGAACTAAAAGGGATCACCAAGATTTTTCCCGGCGTAAAAGCGTTGGACGGCGTACACTTTCAGTTAAAAGCAGGAGAGATTCATGCATTGATGGGTGAGAACGGAGCGGGCAAATCCACTTTCATTAAAGTGATTACCGGCGTACATAAGGCGGAAGAGGGGGAAATGTTCCTGAATGGGAAAAAGGTGAATTTCAGAGGACCAAGGGACGCCCAGGAAGCCGGGATTGCGGCGATTTACCAGCATGTGACCGCCTATCCCCATTTGACAGTGGCCGAAAATATATTTATGGGACATGAGAAGGTTAAGCACGGCATCATCCAGTGGAAGGCTATGAATGAAGAAGCCAACGGGCTGCTTCGGGAACTTAACGCGGATTTTAACGCCACCGATGAGATGGGGGCGTTGAGCGTAGCCCAGCAGCAGATGGTGGAAATTGCAAAGGCATTGTCCATGAAAGCCAGAATCATCATTATGGACGAGCCGACGGCGGCTTTGACCAAACGGGAATCTGAGGAGCTGTACCGGATTGCGGAGAAACTAAGGGAGGAAGGAGCTTCCATTATTTTCATTTCCCACCGCTTTGAGGATATGTACCGTCTGGCAACCAGAGTTACGGTTTTTCGTGATTCCAAGTACATAGGCACCTATGAGGTGGATCAGATTTCCAACGGGGATTTGATTACGGCCATGGTGGGGCGGGAGATTACGGATTTGTTCCCTAAGCCGGAGGTGAAGTTGGGAAAAGAAGTACTGCGGGTGGAAAACTTAAGCAGGCAGGGTTATTTTAAGAATGTATCTTTTTCTGTAAAAAGCGGGGAGATTTTGGGCCTTACCGGCTTGGTAGGAGCCGGGCGCACCGAGGTGGTGCAGACGATTTTCGGAGCGGAACGATATGATTCCGGAAAGATTTTCGTGGAGGAGAAAGAAGTTCGGATTCGAAAGGTTCAAGACGCCTTAAGGCTGGGAATCGGGCTTTTGACAGAGGACAGACAGCACCAGGGATTGATTTTGGATTGGGGAATCGGCAGAAATATTACTCTCTCAGAGATTGAAAAATACGGCAGCAAAATTTTTACCAATGAAAAAGCAGAACGTGAAGCGGCCAAAAAGCTGGCGGAAGAGGTGGATACCAAGGCGGTAACAATTTTTGATAAAGCCAGTTCTCTTTCGGGAGGGAACCAGCAGAAGGTAGTGGTGGCGAAAATCCTGGCTTCTGATTTGAAGGTATTGATTATGGACGAACCCACCAAAGGCGTAGACGTAGGGGCGAAAGCGGAGATTTATGCCATTATGGGTGAATTGGCCAAAAAGGGCTACGCCATCATTATGATTTCTTCGGAAATGCCGGAAATCCTGGGAATGAGCGACCGAATTACCGTCATGTGCGAGGGCAGGGTAACCGGGGAATTGAAGCGAGGGGAAGCTACCCAGGAGGAAATCCTGAAACTGGCTATGGCCAAATCTTTGAAGGCGGCGCAGTAGGGAGGGTGGACTATGAAAAAGAAATTCAATTTAAAAAGCATCACCAGTTCCCGTGAAACGAGTTTGGTGATTGTCTTAGTATTGTTATGTGGTTTTGTACAGTTTCGAAACAGCGCGTTTCTGACGCCTGGCATGATAGAGAATCTGTTTAAAAATTATGCGGTGACGATGATTATGGCCCTGGGCATGATGTGTGTGCTCTTAATCGGGGGCATTGATATTGCCGTAGGCTCCACACTGGGCTTTTCCGGAATGTGCGCCTCCTTGTTTTTACGAGATCATACCCAGATGCCTGCGATTGTTATATTTTTGATTTCCATTGCCATCGGGACGATTTGCGGCGCCTTAATCGGCCTTGTAATTTCTTACGGAAAGGTTCCTCCGATTATTGCAACTCTGGGGGGAATGTATGTGTTCCGGGGACTGGCCTATTTGGTGGCGAAGAATGAATGGGTTTCGGCTTACCAGTTTACGGACGGCTATAAGGATTTTGCCCAGTCAAAATATTTAGGCTTTGGACTGGTGAATAACCTGATTATCATTACCATATTGATTTATATTTTATTCTTTATTTTCTTTAAATGGACGACGCTGGGGAGAAAGATTTACGCCGTGGGAAGCAACGCCGAGGCGGCGGAGGTCAGCGGAATTAAGATACATAGAATTAAAATTATGTGCTACGCTATTTTGGGATTTCTGACAGGCTTGTGCGGGGCCATTTATACTTCTTTATATGCATCGGCCCAGGGAGATATGGGAACCGGGCTGGAAATGGATGTGATTGCAGCCTGCGTCGTAGGCGGGGTAAGTCTAAACGGCGGGCGCGGAAGCGTAGCAGGGGTATTTTTAGGAGCCTTAACCATGGCGATTGTGGGAAGGGCGCTGCCCTTGATTGGCGTGTCCCAGTTCTGGCAGACCGCGATTAAAGGATTGATTATCATTGTAGCCGTCATACTGAACGTATTGGCCCAGCGGGCGATAGACAAAAATAACTTAAAGGGGAGGGAGATGTAAGGATGGCAACGAAATCTGGAAGAGTTATCAGCGCGGAGAAGCCTTTTCGCTGGAAACAGGCGCTGCTGAAATGGGAAGTGTTCCTGGTAATTATTTTTATTGCAGTAAATATTATGAATGCTTGTATCTCTCCTTATTATATGAGCGTCAACGGATTGTTTACAGCAACCTCATCTTTTTTGGAAAAGTCGTTTATTGTGCTGCCTATGGCCTATGTGTTATTGTTAGGCGAGATTGATATTTCCGTGGGGGCCACGGTGGCATTGTCCGCCTGTATGCTGGGGATCAGCTTCAACGCAGGAATGCCCATGGGAGCGGCGGTTTTGATTTGTCTGCTTACCGGTTCTCTCTGCGGGGCGTTAAACGGTTTGATTTTGACAAAATTTCAAGAGCTTGCGCCGATGATTGTGACATTGGGAACCCAGATTCTGTTTCGAGGGATTGCGGAAATTCTGTTGACGGATCAGGCCACCGGCGGGTTCACCAAAGTGGCATGGTTTAAGAATCTCTACTGGGGAAAGGTGGGCCCGGTACCCATTATGTTTCTTATTTTTGCGGTTTGTGCGGCAGTGTTTGGAGTAATCATGCATTGTACCACCTTTGGCCGCCGGATGTACGCCATTGGCAGCAATCCTCTGGCAGCCAAATATTCCGGTATTCATGTGCAAAAGATTCGTTTTATTATTTATACCATTACCGGAACTTTTTCCGCAGTGACAGCTATCTTTTTGGCCTCCGGCATGGGAAGCGCCAGAAGCAATATTGCCTCAGGCTATGAATTGGAAGCCATTTCCATGGCGGTGCTGGGGGGAATTTTAACGGACGGGGGCAAAGGAAATTTCCCCGGAGCGATCCTTGCTATTTTTATCCTGGGTTTTCTCAGGTATGGCCTTGGGCTGGTAAACGTAGCGTCCCAATTAATGATGGTGATTATCGGATTACTGCTGATTGTGGTTGTTATGGTCCCCAACTTGAATCTGGGAAGAATTTTTAAGAAAAAAGAAACAAAGGCATAAACGTTTCAGCGTTATGTATAAATTATTTTTATGGGAGGTAAGAAACATGAAGAAAAAACTCTTAAGCGCAATCCTTTGTGCAGCAATGCTGGCAAGCGTTTTGGCAGGATGCGGCGGTAACGGCGGTTCAGGTTCTTCCACTGGCGGGGACGCCAATGCGCCGGCGGCAGATGAAGGGGAAGCAAATGCAGGCGACGATGCATCATCTCCTTCTGATGCAGGAGATGATGCAGAGGCTTCTTCCGATGGGAAAGAATCTTCCGGCGGGGATGCGTCTTACGCGATCCTTGTAAAGAGCGCAGGAAATCCTTACAATAAGAAAATGATTGAAGGATTCCAGGAAGTTATGGACGCACAGGGAGCAACTTGTGTGGTAAAAGAGCCGGAAGAGGCTTCCGCAGAAGCACAGATTAAGATGATTAACGAATTGGTTGCTCAGGGGATCAGTTCCATCGCCATTGCAGGAAACGATGCAGACGCTCTCCAGCCGGCGTTGGAAGAAGCTATGAATCAGGGCATTAAGGTGTGCTGCATGGATTCTGCCGTAAATGCAGACAGCCGCCAGTTGTTTGTAAATCAGGCCGGTATTGAGATTATCGGCGAGACCTTGATGGAAGCCGTATACGATATTACCGGAGGAGAAGGCCAGTGGGCAATCCTTTCTGCAACCAGCCAGGCAACCAATCAGAATGCATGGATTGACGCCATGAAGCAGGTAATGGAAGATGAGAAGTATGCAGGACTGGAATTGGTAGAAGTAGCTTATGGCGATGATGAATATCAGAAGTCTGTAGACCAGACCCAGGCGTTATTGACCAATTATCCGGATTTGAAGGTAATTTGCGCGCCCACTACCGTAGGGATTATGGCGGCGGCAAAGGTGCTTCAGGATGAGAGCTCTTCCGTAAAGCTTACCGGTCTTGGCCTGCCCTCTGAAATGGCGGACTACATCGGTGCGGACGATACCCATTCCTGCCCCTATATGTATCTGTGGAATCCCATTGATATCGGACGTTTGACTGCATATGTATCTCTGGCTCTGGTTGACGGAAGCATTACAGGGGCCTCCGGAGAGACCTTTACCGCGGGGGATCTGGGAGAATATACGATTTCAGAAGCAGCCGACGGCGGAACAGAGGTAGTATTAGGACCTCCCTTTGCATTCACACCGGACAATATTGAAGAGTGGAAGAATGTATATTAAGAGTGAACAGAACAAGTAGTGAGTTTAGATCAGCTTGAGGTTTGCCCGGGAGTATGGAGAGAATTGACGGCAACATAAAAGATATTGACTGGGGCGCCTTTTTGAGAAGGGCGCCCCAAAACGTTTGGAAGTATGTGCCTGCTATCAGGTATCTAATATATGGCGTGTGACACTAGGGCGAGAGATTATTGTTTGCCGGACGAAGGTATCTGCAGATACTCCATCAAGGCAGTTTCCAAAAGCCGGGAATAGTTTACCTTTTGTTCTTCTGCAATCCTTTTTAGCCATGCCGGGAGAGTGATGTTTGTCTTGATGCGTTCATTATCTTTTTTCATGCGGAATAAATCAGGATGGATTGTAACGGGCATTACAATATTTCCCTCTGTATCTTCTTTAGAAAGGTTTACGGATGGGGTGGGAATTTCCTCATTGTCACATTCCATACTGTAAACATGAAGGCTTGCGGCTTCTGCCGCCATGTGTGCAGCTTCTTCCAGATTATTTCCGACAGTGATACATCCAGGTAAATCAGGGAAGTAGATACTATATGAGCCGTTTGTTGATGGTTCAAGGACGGCAAGATAAGTTAAATTTTGCATAGATTACGCTCCTCGTACAATAGTTTACATATCAGAAAATTGTTTCCTATGAGAACCGCAGACAGTAGGGTTATTTAAGTCCTGCCTGCTTATAGATGCTGTTTAGAGTACCTGGTTTCAAGTCCCCGTTGTGGTTTGGTACTGTGACTTTTCCGGGCTTTGTTGGGTGCTTTAGGCTTATGTGGGAGCCTTCCTGATTGGTGGTGTACCATCCATCTTTGCGAAGCACCTTTAGTATTTCCCGAACTGTCATATTGTGTCCTCCTTATAGTATGTATTATACGCCTTTTTTGTGCGTATATCAATAGCTTTCACGTATATTATATATGTGGGATTAAAAGAAAGAAACATCAAAAAACTCACTTATGCAGATACATTCTTGACAATTCAGGTTCCCCTTCCCCTTGTACCATGCATAAAAATTCCCAGCCATAGCGTTCATAAAAAGAGGTATGGTCTGTTACAAGGTACAAAGTAGCAATCCCCTTATCTTTCATATCGGTACAAACATAATTTAATAATGCGCCGGCCACTCCACGGCATCTTTTGTCTTGCTCGGTATATACGGCGCAAACATTCGGCGCAAGGTCTTTTCTGTTATGAAAATCGTTTTCGATTACCCCCAGTCCTCCAATGATCCGGTGACGTTCCATCGCCACATACCATTGAGGAACCGCTTTTTTTTCGGTCAAGCACTCTGCCATGCTTTCTGCGTAGGCTTCTAAGGGAATTCCCCATTTTTCATGAAACCATTGGGCAGCTGCTTCTTTTAATTCAGGCTTGTCTATCAGTCTTATGATTTCAAAATTCATTTTAATAATTACCTCCCTCTTGCGGTAAAATTCTGCATTTATCCTATCACAAAAGAGACGGCAGGACAAGAAAAGAGAAGCTGTAAAAAGGTTATCTGGAAAAATAGCCATAAACGTGATAGGATAGAAGAAAAGTAACCAAGGACATGACAGGAGGGCAACACATTTGGAAGATAAAAAGCAGTTTGATAAAATTCGAGAACAAGAAATATTAGCAGTCAGTTTCGGAACCAGTTATGTAGAAAATTGCCGGCGCACCATCGGGGCTATTGAATGCGCCCTTGGAGAATCCTTTCCTGATTGGACCCTTTCTCGGGCGTTTACCAGCCAAAGGATCATCAATCATATAAAAAAAAGAGACGGCGTCTCCATTGACAATATGGAGGAGGCATTTCAAAGGGCAAAAGAAAACGGTGTAAAAAGGCTGGTCATTCAGCCTACCTTAATCATGGACGGAATAGAGTATGAAAAGATTCTAAAAGAGGTAGAAGCCCATCGGTTGGACTTTCCAGAACTGGCCCTTGGAAAACCCCTGCTTTCAGAGGAAGAAGACTTTCACTGCCTGGCTCAGATTCTCACAGAAGAGACAAAAGAATACGAAGATGGAAACACCGCTTTCTGCTTTATGGGCCATGGAACCCAGGTCCAGGCAAATCAGATATACGAAAGACTTCAAAAGAAGCTCTGGGAGATGGGATACCACAACTACTTTATTGGCACAGTAGAAGCAGAACCAGATTTACCAGAACTTCTGGAAAAAGTAAAAGCAGGAACCTACTTAAGAGTAGTACTGATGCCCTTAATGATCGTCGCCGGAGATCATGCTGCAAATGACATGGCCGGAGAAAAAGATTCCTGGAAGA
The DNA here is from genome assembly GCA_946549035.1 of uncultured Lachnospiraceae bacterium. Taxonomy (GTDB): domain Bacteria; phylum Bacillota; class Clostridia; order Lachnospirales; family Lachnospiraceae; genus 14-2. Next base: position 34,566 of record CAMNQH010000013.1, read on the forward strand.
CAGCATTCGAATCCCAAGACTACGAAGTGATCTGCCTGATGCGGGGCCTGGGAGAACTCCCCAAAGTCCATCAAATGTTCATCCGCCACGGAAAAGAAGCCATAAAAATCCGCAATAATATCTAATAAAGAGACTTCTATTGTCATTCTTACTATCTACATTTAGCTCTAAAACCACAGAGGAAGTATTTCGATCCCCAGGCAATGCAGGCCTGCATTGCCGTCCGTATCCAAACACCTCCCTCCCCCTTTTTTTCCTTTTAAGCCCCCTCTTGATACCTCTGCAAAACCATCACCGCAACCCCCGAAACCGCCAGATGGCTCACCAGCATTCCCCATAAGTACGCCTTAATCCCAAATACTGGAATCAGCACAGCTACAAAAAGGATCCGGATGCCGGAGCCTAACAGATTCAGCAAAAAAGTGGTAGTGGTTTTTCCCAGGCCGTTGATAATGCTGCTTAGGGTGGTGGTGAGATACAGAAACGGACAGATCCATCCCAGGATGACCATAAAGGTTCCGGCCAGTTCGTTGGCAAACACCGCCCGGCCTAGGAATTTTCCAAACAGCAGAAAGCTTAAGGTGCAGGCCAGCCCCAAAGTAATACAATAGATGCAGCTTTTTTTTACGGAATTTTCGATGTATCTCATGTCTTTCTTTGCCTGAGCTTCAGAAATAGCCGGCAGCAGCATAACGGACACAGAGTTGGTAATCACCGAGGGAAATAAAACCATGGGCATTGCCATGCCGGTTAGTACGCCATAGACGCTTAAAGCCTCTTGGGAAGTATAACCAAACGCCCGAAGTCGTCCTGGAATCAGGATGGCTTCTCCGCTTTGGAGAAGATTGATCAGTACCCGGTTCGCCGTCAGGGGAAGGGCCATGGTAAAAATCTGCCGGGCCGCCCGGGAAATGTTTTGTGTGCGTTTGTGAAACCGGGTGAAGCTGACGCTGTAAAGAACAGATACGATTTCTCCGGCTACCAACCCCCATACCGCCATGGAAATCGTAACGGGTCGTCCTTGCTCCAGGGCAATCCGGTACATCAGATATACGCCTCCAACCCGGGCAATTTGCTCCAGAAGCTGAGAGATGGCAGGAACCGCCGTTTTCTGCAGGCCATAATAATACCCGTTGATGCAGGCGTGGACGGCTCCAAAGGGTACGGTAAGAGATAAAATCTGAAGGAGGGGTATGCAGCGGGATTCCCCTAATACTATGACGGCAATTTCATCTGCATAAAAATATAAAAATCCCGTGCACAAAAAAGACAACGCCAGGGAAAGGAACAGCCCTGCGTATAAATATGTAATGGCGGCCGGGCGGCGAGGGCTTAAGGCTGAGGAAGAGCAGGCCGCGGTTTCTGCAACAAATTTGGAGATTGCCGTCTGAATTCCGGCCACAGTAAGGGAGAAGGTCAATGCATAGATGGGAAAAATCAACTGATAGATTCCCAGTCCCTCCGCACCGATGGTATGCGACAGGAATATTCTATAGAAAAAGCCGATAATACGTGATAATAGCCCAGCCAGAGTCAATAAAAGCGTCCCGGCTATCAGTGGATGATGCATAAACGAAGATTTTTTCAAAGAATCAGACTCCGAAATCAGTTTCTTTTCAGTATATGTACTTGTTGCACTTGACAGAACAAAAATCCCGTGCTATGATGCAAGAAGATAAAACCTGACTAATTTACTCGGGATTTAGACGAGGAAGAAGAGGTGAGCAGTTGAAATTATCTACAAAAGGAAGATACGGCCTGCGGGCCTTTATTGATTTGGCAGTGTGTGCCCAGGAAGGACCGGTTTCGTTAGCCAGTATTGCAGCCAGGCAGGAGATTTCCCTAAGCTATCTGGAGCAGCTGATGGCGAAGTTAAAAAAAGCCAAACTGGTGGAAAGCATCCGGGGAGTCAACGGCGGCTATAAGCTGGCAAGGCCGGCGGAGGAAATTTCTGTAGGAGATGTGCTGAGAGCCTTAGAGGGGGATCTTGCGCCGGTGGAATGCGCGGCTACGCATCCCGGCAAAGAGGTTCATTGCACCGGGTCAGGGGCCTGCGTCAGCAAGATCGTGTGGAAACGGATCAACGACAGCATTAATCAGGCGGTGGACAGTATTTTTATAGGCGAATTAGTAGAAGAAAGTAAGAAAGCATAGAGGTGAAGAAAGATGGAACGAGTAATTTATCTGGACAATGCGGCGACTACCCAAACAGCGCCGGAGGTGGTGGATGCAATGCTCCCGTTTTTTTCAGAGCATTATGGGAACGCGTCTACGGTTTACGGACTGGGAAGCAAGAGCAAAGAGGCCATTTCCAAGGCAAGAGAGACCATCGCAGGTATTTTGGGCGCTAAGGAGAATGAAATTTATTTTACAGCGGGAGGGACCGAGTCCGATAACTGGGCCTTGAAAGCCACGGCGGAAGCCTATCGTGAGAAGGGCAATCATATTATTACGTCAAAAATAGAACATCACGCGATTTTGCACACCTGTGAATATCTGGAAAAGAATGGATTTGAGGTTACTTATCTGGATGTGGACGAAAGCGGCGTGGTAAAGCTGGATCAGCTGAAGGCGGCGATTCGCCCCACTACCATATTGATCTCCATTATGTTTGCCAACAATGAGATCGGAACCATCGAACCGGTGGAAGAGATTGGAAAGATTGCCAGCGAGCACGGAATTTTGTTCCATACGGACGCCGTGCAGGCCTTTGGCCAGGTGCCCATAGATGTGGACGCTTTGCATATCGACATGTTAAGCGCCAGCGGCCATAAGCTGAACGGACCAAAAGGCATCGGGTTTTTGTACATTCGAAAGGGCGTGAAAATTCGTTCCTTTATTCATGGGGGCGCCCAGGAGCGGAAACGCCGTGCCGGGACGGAGAATGTGCCGGGAATCGTAGGCTTAGGCAAGGCGGCTGAGCTTGCGGCCTCCACCATGGAGGAACGCACGGCAAAAGAGCGGGAGCTGCGGGACTACCTGATGGCCAGGGTGCTGAAGGAAATTCCCTTTACCCGGGTGAATGGTTCCAGAACCAGCCGTTTGGCGAACAACGTCAATTTCTGCTTCCAGTTTATCGAAGGAGAATCCCTTCTTATTATGTTGGATATGGAAGGAATCTGCGGCTCTTCTGGTTCGGCATGTACCTCGGGCTCCCTGGATCCTTCTCATGTGCTGCTGGCCATCGGTCTGCCCCATGAGATTGCCCACGGTTCTTTGCGGCTGACCTTAGGGGCGGATACTACCAGAGAAGATATTGACCTGACCATAGAGGCCGTGAAAAAGATTGTTACCCAACTGAGGGAAATGTCTCCTCTATATGAGGATTACATGAAAAAACACGTATAAACGTTACTGGAATAGTAACAATAGAAACAACAATTTGCTGTTTTAGGCAGTCAGTTTCAGGAGGAATCATCATGTACAGTGAAAAGGTAATGGACCATTTTAAAAATCCCAGAAATATGGGGGAGATTGAAAACCCCAGCGGAGTAGGTACGGTTGGAAATGCAAAATGTGGAGATATCATGCGTATGTTTTTGGATATAGACGAGAACGGCGTGATTCAGGAAGTGAAGTTTAAAACCTTTGGCTGCGGCGCTGCCGTGGCTACCAGCAGCATGGCTACCGAGCTGGTAAAGGGGAAGACGATTCAGGAAGCTCTCCAGGTAACAAACAAAGCGGTGATGGAAGCTTTAGACGGACTCCCCCCTGTAAAAGTACATTGCTCTCTTCTGGCTGAAGAGGCGATTCATGCGGCTCTTTGGGATTATGCCGAAAAGCACGGCATTCAGATTGAAGGATTAGAGAAGCCCAAGAACGATATCAGCGAGGAAGAAGAGGAAGAAGAATACTAAGTATGGCGAAAAAAAAGGTTGTAGTGGGTATGTCCGGGGGCGTGGATTCTTCCGTTGCGGCTTATCTGCTGAAAGAGCAGGGATATGATGTAATCGGCGTAACCATGCGTACCTGGCAGGAAGAGGAGAACTGCCTTTTGGAGGAAAACGGAGGATGCTGCGGCTTAGACGCTGTAGAGGACGCCCGCAGGGTAGCTGAGACGCTGTCGATTCCTCATTACGTCATGAATTTTCGCCGTGAATTTCAGGAAAAAGTCATCGACTATTTTGTAAACGAGTACATTTGCGGCAGGACGCCGAATCCTTGTATCGCCTGTAACCGCTATGTAAAATGGGAAGCTTTACTGGAAAAAAGCCTGGGCCTGGGGGCGGATTATATTGCTACCGGGCATTATGCCCAGGTGATAAAGCTTGCGAATGGGCGGTATGCCCTAAAGGCCGCTGCATCCGCGGCCAAAGATCAAACCTACGCCCTTTATAACCTTACCCAGCATCAGCTTTCCCATACGTTGATGCCCGTAGGGGCTTATACGAAAGATGAGATCCGCTCCATTGCAGAAAAAATCGGTCTTAAGACGGCCCATAAGCCGGACAGCCAGGAGATTTGCTTTATTCCGGACCAGGACTATGCGGGATTTATTCAACGCCAGGCAGGGGAAAGAGTCCCTCCTCAAGGCAATTTTGTGACGCCGGAAGGTGAGATTCTGGGAACACATAAAGGAATTACCCATTACACCATCGGTCAGAGGAAAGGTTTAAATCTGGCTTTGGGACGGCCTGTTTTTGTCACGGAGATTCGGCCCAAAACCAATGAGGTGGTTATTGGAGAGGGAGAGCAGGTGTTTGCGGACCGCCTGGTGGCAGAGGAACTGAACTTTATGGCCATGGAGGTTTTGACGGAAGCATTGCAGGTGGTGGCTAAGATTCGGTATAACCACAAAGGAAGTCCCTGCATCCTTAAAAAAGTAGGGGAAGATAGGGCAGAATGTTGTTTTCAGGAGCCGGTGCGGGCCGTTACGCCTGGACAAGCGGTGGTTTTTTACCAGGACGGAATCGTTCTGGGAGGCGGCTGTATTGTCAGGGGAGGGGCAGGATGAATCTGGAACAGGCGAAGAGGCTTTTGGATATTGCCCCCACGGATAATCAGGATGATATCAAAAGAAAGTACCGCAGGATGATGGTTTTTTTTCATCCGGATGTGCTTGGGTCGGATCATCCAGCACACATTCGGCGTACACAGGAGATCAATGAGGCGTATGAATTATTAAAAGCTTGTGACTTTTCAATATCGTCTTCAAAGCAAGCAGAATTCTGGAGGGGCGTTTGGAACGAGAATGCTTTTTGGGCCAGGAACATTTATCAGTACTATGCCATGGAAGGAGCAGAAGGCCATCCTTATTACCAGGCTACAAGGGGAAACTATATGTGGGAGCCGGAAGAAGAAGACTTTGAGTTGTTTTTGATCAGCATTCATCACGCTACAGAAGAACTTTTGGAACAATGTGAACGCAAGGCGTATTCCAAATTTCGAGAAGCCGGCGAAGCTGTCAGGGAAAAGAGGTTTCAATATCAAGCGTTGTTGTTTCAATGCTTGGCAACTCAATATATGGATCCGGTAAAAACTCTACAGGAGTTGGCAGGGCGAAAACGCAAGGATAAGCAGGGCAGGGAAATCTATTATTTCCGTGCCTTTCTTGGATGTATGAAAAATTGTAAGACGGCTCAAAGGTTTTTGAAATTAAAAGTAAAAGATCATCTTTACCCGGAAGCGTTTTTGGGAAGCAAGATTGCTGTCAAGGATAGAGAGGGCCATTCTCTGGGACATTTATCCCTTGAGGAGGATTGGGCATATTTTTGTATGATACCGTTGCTAAAAGCACAACTGGCTCAGATAAAAATGACGGTGAAGGGAATGAAGACGTTAAGGGATATGAGGGGCACTGGGATAAAAGTGGAAGTGGATTTGTGGCTCCGGTTGGAGGCGGGAGTTTCACAATATGAGACGCAAAGCCTGAACCGCCGAATGGAGGAGCTGTTGGCGGGGTATGAGAAGGTTTTGAGGAGCTGTTAAATCGCTGGAGAACCTGCGAAATTTTGTGGTATTCAGAATTTACCCCGTTGCTTGCAGCGGGGTTTTTGACTGCAATTTTGTCCTGCTATTTCTGATATATTTTGCGATATTGGCCGGGAGACATTTGAAACGTTTTTTTAAACAGACGGTTAAAGTAGCTGCGGTCATAATAGCCCATCAATTGAGAGATTTCGTCAATGGATAAGCTGGTATTTTTGAGATAACAGCAAACGTCCTGCAGCTTTGCTTCCAGCAGGATTTCGGAAAAGCTTTTATGGGTATAGCGTTTGATCAGGGAGGATAAATATTTGGGGTGGTAATGGAACTGTTCCGCCACCGAGGTCAGCGTAACCTCCAGCTTATGCTGATTGATGTAGGCCAAGATTTCGGACAACAGATTGCCGCCCATCATCGTATAATTCTCTCGGTCAATCTGATTTTGCAGGGAGCGGGCCAGCTCCATAAATAAAAGAGCCAGATAATTCTCGGCTGCCTTTTGATAGCCCATCTTTTTTTCATAAAACTCAATGATCAGGGCCTGAATGTGGCTGGCGGCGGCCGTATTTTTGCCGCCGGGCACATAGAGATAAGATTTTTGCTGGGATTCTGTAAAGAGTGAGGTGGCAAAAAAATTGCTGATCAGGTCGTTGCCGGCAATCATCGAAAAAAAGGACTCCCGCAATAGATTTTGTCGAATCATAATATTGAATAGAAGCGTTTCCGCAGAATCAATGTCTATTTCGTGGGTAATATAAGGATTCAGCAGGCAGAAATCCCCGGCAGAAAGGTTGCAGGGGACGGCGCCGATTTTTTGGGTGCAGCTTCCTTTTGAGACGTACATCAACTCAAAGTAATCGTGGGAATGCTGCTTGCAGAGGCAGTTTGCCTCCAGCGAATGGTGGGATACAAAGATATTTTCACGGGAGGAATCAATGGTATTGACCAAAATACGGGCCGTGTCCTCAGGACCTTTGTAGACATCCTGAATTAATTCGCCAATATTATCCGGAAAATCGGGGTGCTCTGTATAATACATCTCCATATATTGATTGAAGGCGCGTGTAGTCATCTCATAACTCCTTATCTTAAATGTGTCTTACAGATCTTCCATTACAAGTATAGCTCTTTTTAACCAAGATTTCAATTTGCTGAAAAATTACCTTACGAAAATACAAGGCGGACTGTTACCAAAGTACAAATTCATTTTTTGCCGTTTGTGCTATACTCCTGATATCAAGCAAGAGGAGGATAAAAAAATGAACAAAAGCAATGAAATGAGCGGTGCGCAAGTCATCGGTTATGGATTGGGCAGCCTGGGCAAGGATTTTGCACTTGGGGTGATGGGATCTTACCTGCTGCTGTTTTATACGGATGTATTTGGCGTACCCGCCGGCGCGGCAGGCGTTATATTCCTGCTGACCAAAATCTGGGATGCGATCAACGACCCGATGATGGGGGCGATTGCAGATCGAAGTCCGGTTACGAAGCGGGGAAAGTACCGCCCCTATATCCTGTTTACCTGTATACCCCTTTCCATCTGCTGCGTCTTGTGCTTCCTTTCCCCAAATTTCAGTACCGGAGGAAAAGTAGTGTATGCGGCGATCACTTATACCTTAACTGGAATGATTTTTACGGCCTATGATGTCCCGCTCTGGGCCATGGTACCTTCCCTCACCAACAATGAAAATACAAAAAACAAACTAATCAGTGCGGCCAGGACCTTCACCACGATCGCAATGTTTTTGGCCTCTGCAGTGGCGTACAACCTGATTATAAAACTGGGCGGCGGAGAAACAACGGAGCATCTCAGAAAGGGTTACCCGCTGTTTATGACCATCGTGGGCATTGTCTCAGTTCTTTTTGCCCTGATTACTTATTTCAGCACCAAAGAGGTGAATGTTCCTGAAGCTCCGCCGCAGGAAGCAAATGTTTTCAAAGGATTTGCCAAGGTGATGTGCAAGCCTCTGCTGCTGGTGCTCCTGGCGATGGTATTTTGCGCGTTCAGCATGATTCTGCCCAGCGTTTCCGGCACTTTTTATATGATTTACTATTTAGAACGCCCGGATATGATTGGCGCCTATATGGGAATTTGTATGGGGCTTGGAATTGTTACTTCTATTCTATCTCCGATTTTGATGAAAAAGATTTCGGCAAGAGCTTTGGCAGCGGCAGCCTTTGGTGTGGACATTGCGGCGGGGATTGTAATTTTTGCAATAGGAAAATCTTCACTGCCTGCCCTCTTTGTCTGCTTTGGCCTGGTGGGACTTGCCACCGGTATGCTGATGGTGACGATTACCACGATGCTTGCCCAGACAGCCGAATATATTGCACAGAAACAGGGCAATCGTGCGGACGGCGTATGCTTTTCCATGAACTCTTTTGCGATTAAGGTGGGGCAGGCGATTGCCAGTGCAGTCGTTAGTTTTCTGCTGGCGGCAACCGGGTATGTGGCCAATCAGGCTCAGACAGAAGAAGCTTTACGGGGAATCCTGCTCTCCCGCTCCATCATTCCGGCTATAGTGGCTGCACTGGGACTGATCTGTGTACTGTGCTGGAATATTCAAAAGAAAGAGGGCAATTAAAATGGAAGCAAAATACCATATTTATTGTTTACGTTGCTTAAACCGCAACAATCCCCGGGGGATCGGCGAGATTCCACGTTTTTCCTGGAAGCTGGAGGGTGAAGGGCAGGATATTTGCCAGAAGGAATACCGTATCTATGTGTGGGAGGAAGACCGGCTGATCTGGGACAGCGGTTTTGTTCTCTCTGATGCCACCTTTGGCATATCTTATGAAGGCCCGGATTTAAAGACCGGAACGGATTATAGCTGGCAGGTTGTAAGCAGCAGCCAGAAGCAAGAGCAGGCTGTCAGTGAAAAGGCGTTCTTTTCCACCGGAATTATGGAGGAGAATTTCTGGTACGCTGTCTGGGTGGAAAGCGGCCTTGCCAAAAAGCCGTTGACGGAAACCACGGATTCTGGTGCAATTTTTGCCGGAATGGTAGCATCCCGGGAGCATCCGGAGGAGATTTTAGATACGCCGGTTTACTTTCGGAAGGAATTCTGTCTGCGGCGTCCGGCGAAGAAGGCTGTTCTCTACGCCACCGCGTTGGGAAATTACGCGTTCCAGGTGGACGGCGTACAGGTGAGCAATCTTCTGGCGCCGGAATATACCTCCTATGGAAAGCACCTGGAATATCAGACTTATGATGTCACCACGCTTCTAAATGCATCCGGCCCCCATGCAATCGGTGTGATTTTAGCGGACGGCTGGTACAGCGGAAAGATCGGCCTGATGGGGATCGGACAGCAATACGGGCGGGATAACGCGTTGCTTTTTCAGCTGGAAATTGTGCATGAGGACGGCAGCAAAAGCCGGGTCTGCTCGGATGAGAGTATGCGTTGGAATACCGGAGAGTACATTTATGCAGATTTGTTCGTTGGAGAATATCTTGATCAGAAGAAGGCGCCGAAGGGCTTTTCTAAGGCAGGCTTTGACGATTCGAAATGGCGTCCGGTGAGGAAGAAAGAGTATGGCTATGATACCATCTGCGCCCAGAGTGTAGACCCGGTCTGGATTGTAAAAGAAATCAAACCCGAGCTGATACGCACTCCCAAGGGCGAATGGGTATTGGACGCCGGTGAAAATATTTGTGGCTATACGAAATTTGCCGTGAAAGCGCCGGTTGGGACAGAGATCAGCTTAGAGCACAGCGAGGTGCTGGATCAAGACGGCAATTTCCTGCAAAATATTATGGGGCAGAATAAAAATCAAAAGGACCGCATTATAACAGGGGAATCTGACGTGGTTTATGAGCCTAAATTCACCTTCCATGGGTTTCGCTATGTGAAGGTAGAGGGGCTGGATGTTGTACATGCAGAAGATTTTACAATTTGTGTTCTGACCAGCCGAATGGATTCCATCGGCAGCTTTTCTTGCTCAGACCAGCGGTTGAATCAACTGGAGGAAAATATTTTCCGTTCCCAGCAGGGAAATATGCTTTGCGTACCCACAGATTGCCCTCAGAGAGAACGCGCTGGCTGGACCGGAGACATGGCGGTTTATGCGCCTGCTGCGGTTTGGCACATGGATGTACAGGCGTTCTTGGAACGATGGCTGGCCGATATGCGCTTAGAGCAGCTGCCTGACGGGCAGATTCCCCATGTGATTCCCGATATCCCCAGCAATCAATATGTCAACGGCAAAAAGGGGACGCATATCAGCTCGGCGGGATGGGGAGACGCCTGTGTGTTGGTTCCCTACGTATTATATCAGGCTTACGGAGACCTGAGCGTATTGCAGAAAAATTATCATATGATGAAAAGGTGGATGGATTATGTGGAAAGCTGCGCCGGAGAAGATTTGTGCGGGTGGGGACAGCTGTTTCATTTCGGCGACTGGCTGATTCCAAGCATTATGGCTTCCACCCACAATCCTATGATTACCGCGCAGCGGACCAAGGAAGAGGCGGCCCTGACGTATCTGGCATATACGGCAAACTGTATGGCTGAGATTGCCGCGACTCTGCACAAAACCCAGGATGCCGAGCATTATTTGAAACTGACCTGCCGTGCCAGAGAGGTATTTTCAAAGACCTATGTAACGAAGGACGGGCGGATGCGCCAGCCGCTGCAGGGGCTTTATGTTCTGGCTTTGGCCGGACACATGCTCACCGAGGAACAGGAGAGGGGAGCGATCCATCAGCTCTGCAAATTGATCGAAGCAGCAGGCGACTGTCTGGACACAGGATTTTTATCAGTTCCGTTTCTCTTGGATGTGCTTTGTGAACACCATGCCCAGGACGTGGCCTATCGGATTTTGTTTCAAGATCAAAAGCCTGGCTGGCTGTATGCTTTAAAGTGGGGCGCGACGACAATCTGGGAAAACTGGGCGGCAATTTTGCCGGACGGAACCCGTACCAATTCCTCTTACAATCACTTTGCCTTTGGCTGTGTGGGCGATTTTCTCTATCGCAGGATCGGCGGTCTGTGGGCGGAAGAGCCGGGATATAAGAAAGTCCGTATTCGTCCCGATTATGGCTGTGGTTTAAAATGGGTGCATACCGAATACGATTCCGTATACGGAAACATATCAATTCACTGGGAAAAGCAGGAAGAGGAGATAAGCTTGGAGGTGGTCTTGCCGCCCAATGTCAGCGGTATCGTTCATGTAGGAGAGAGGCAGATTGAGATTGGCAGCGGCAGATATCATTTCAGCTCACGAGAAAAGTCACATTCAGAATATAGTGAATAAATTTTTAAAGTACCCTTGGACACAGAGGGTACTTTTTGCAATATTCAGAATCTATGTTATAATGAGACAGGGCAAACAAGGAGGCGCAAAGGAAGCATCTGAAAACGGGAAGCATGATAGGAGCCTCAAAAAGGAGATTAGGATATTATGAAAGGAAGAAAAAAGCTCTATCTGCATATCATTCTTATGATTGCGCTGGTATATGTCGTTCTGCTCACGATTCTTTACTGCTCGGAATCAGCAGACAGCGACGCAGTGATTCAGACATTTGGAGACGCTTTCTGGTATTCCTTGGTGACTTTGACTACCGTAGGATACGGGGATTTGATTCCAGTGACGCCTTTAGGACATGCGGTAGGAATGGTGTTTTTGCTTTTGTCTGCCGGTATTATGGTTACGATGCTGGGAGCCGTTATCTCTTTTATAACCAGCGAAGGGCTGCCTTTTTTCATGCTTCGCCTGCAGAGGCGCAAAAATTGGTACTATTTTGCGGATTACGGGGTGGAATCCAGCACATTGGCCGCCAATATTTATAAAGAAGATCCCAACGCATTGATTATTTATGGGGAAAAAAGAAGCGGTCACAGTGAAATTCCCGATTATCCATGTATATACTTAAGCGCCTCGCCGGAAAAAATCGTGGCGAAAAAGAAGAATATTGGTACGAAGTGTAAAATTTTTTTAATGAAGGAAAATGATATCGGCGTCAACAGCCGGGCAATCAATTTGCATAAACTTCCAGTGGAGGTCTATGCCAGAACGACAAACGGGCAGGATAAGCTTTCCGGGAATATTAACTTTTTTCACAGTTATGAGTGCTGCGCCAGACAATATTGGCGTTCCAAACCATTGTGCAGCCATGAAAATTCCATTGTGCTCATAGGATTTGGGAACTATGGGTGCAGTATTTTAGAGCGGGCCATATTAACCAATGTCATTTCTATCGATCAGCATGTGGCATATCATATTTTTGGGGACGCCAGGGAATTCCTGGAGATACATGATAGGTTAGGAGAGGTGTTTTCCATCAACGAGGAATCCCCGGTGAAAGATTCTTTTATTTTTCATGAGGAAACCTGGACAAAGCACCGGCCTGTCTTGGAGCGGGCGGACCGCATTATTATCTGCGAGGATGATGAGCAGAATGGATGGAGTATCTTCTGGACGCTGAACAAATTTTATAGAATCCATGGGCGTATTGATTTGCGCAACAGCCGGAGGGCTCCGGGGGTATCTTATTTTGGGGCGAATGAAGATATTTATACATCGCAGCAAATTATCCGAACGGATTTGAATAAGGCGGCCATCACCATCAATGAGATTTTTTGCAAATCGGTTTCTTATCCTACCCTTAGCTGGAATGAGCTGGATGATCTTCACAGACAGTCCAAGATTGCGGCGGCGGATCATCTGTTGATGAAGACCAGGATTCTTTTGAAGGATGAGACGATTACGGAAATTTCTGCAGAAGTGGTAAAAAAGGCATACGATACCTATTGCAAAACAAAGTGCCGAGAGACCGCAAGAGAAATGTATCGAAAGCTGGATCATATGCGGTGGCTTCGGTTTTACATCTTTTATAATTGGAGTTATGGACCCTTCCGGGACGATAAGGCCAGACAGCATCCTATGTTGTGTCAGTATGAGGAATTGACGCCGGAACAAAGGAAGGAAAGGGACGCCGCCTGGGAACTTATGGGGAACCTGTCTCTGGAACTTTAGAAAATGTCCCCTTTCAGGATGTTTTGCTGTCTAGGAGGATGAGACCGGATCCTTCCCGGCGTTTAAGGGTTATGGCAGTGGCAGAAACATTGGCTTTCGATGCCGGAATACTGTAAAATATTGAAAGCCCGCTTTTTTTAAAATGGACGAAATCTGCTCAAAACAATAAGCTACATGCTCCGGCCCGTGGGCGTCGGAGCCTATGGTAAGGATTTCCCCTCCCAGTTCCCGGTAACGTTTTAAAATTTCTTCTGTGGGATTGGGGTGTAAAAGTCCGTATTTAAAGCCTCCGGTGTTGACTTCAATACCTTTTCCCCGGGCAATTAAGGCTTTTAATATCTCGTCAATGAGATCTCGAAAGGCGTCGTAGGAATAGAAGCGGTTCTGGTTGGGGCCGTAACGGACGACATAATCCAGGTGGCCGTACACGTCGAAGCCGTCGAAAGCGGCAATGTTTTCCAGAATAGAGGAAAAATATTCTTCATACGCCTGGAATTCCTCACGTCCTTCATAATATTCTGGATAATAAGGATCGATGCCGTGCACCACATGGGAGGAGCCGATAACAAAATCAAAGTCGTATTCCGCCAAAAGAAGTTGATGTCTTTTGGCTAAATGGGGCTGTAAGCCCAGTTCGATGCCGGTGCAGATGGTGAAGTCCAAAAGCGTGTGGGACAAGCCTTCGGCAAGGGCCCGGGTTTCCTCCAAATAATGAGGAATATCCAGAAGAAACAGTTTTGGATCCTTCGGGTAATCCAGATCCAGGTGGTCCGTAAAGCAGATACCGGAGAGCCCCGCCTGTTTTGCCGCGTAAGCCATATCTTCTGGCACGGCGGAACTGTCTCCCGAGTAATAAGTATGCATATGTGTGTCCCAAAGCATGGCAGTCCTCCTTTTCGGGTATTCCAAAAGATTGCACAGGTGAATTCCTGATTTTTTGTGAAAATTTGCTATGCCATTATAACAGAAAACCATCAACTTGTCAAAAATTGGGAAAAATGACACAGAAGAACTTGTATAAAATGATTGAAAAGCAAAGAGGAGAGGAAAAAGTGGTGAAATAATTAACAAAGATAAAAAAGCCTATTGTAATTTTTGGCTTTATTAGGTAAAATAAAGACAGCTTGGGCGACTTTTAAGGGGTTTCCCACTGATAATCCAAATTTCATTTTAGGAGGAATTAAGAATGGCAGTAAGAGTAGCGATCAATGGTTTTGGACGTATCGGACGTTTGGCTTTCAGACAGATGTTTGGTGCAGAAGGATATGAAGTAGTGGCAATCAACGATTTGACCAGCCCCAAGATGCTGGCTCATCTGTTGAAATATGATTCTTCTCAGGGAAGATATGCATTGTGCGACAAAGTATCTGCCGGCGAAGATTCTATCACAGTTGACGGCAAAGAGATTAAGATTTATGCGTTCCCGGATGCAAATAACTGCCCCTGGGGAGAATTAAAGGTTGACGTGGTACTGGAGTGCTCCGGCTTCTATACATCCAAAGAGAAAGCACAGGCGCACATCAATGCAGGCGCCCGCAAGGTCGTAATCTCTGCTCCGGCAGGAAATGACCTTCCTACTATCGTATACAATACCAACCACAATACACTGAAAGCAGAAGATACCATTATTTCTGCAGCTTCCTGCACCACCAACTGCTTGGCTCCTATGGCAGACGCATTGAATAAGTTTGCTCCCATCCAGTCTGGTATTATGTGCACCATCCACGCTTACACCGGCGATCAGATGACCTTAGACGGACCCCAGAGAAAGGGTGACCTGAGAAGAAGCCGTGCAGCGGCAGTGAATATTGTTCCCAACAGCACCGGCGCAGCAAAGGCTATCGGCCTGGTAATTCCGGAACTGAACGGCAAGCTCATCGGCGCGGCGCAGCGTGTACCGACTCCTACTGGATCCACCACCATCTTAACCGCAGTTGTTAAGAAAGCAGGCGTGACCAAGGAAGATATCAATGCAGCTATGAAAGCAGCTTCCAATGAATCTTATGGTTATAATGAGGACGAGATCGTTTCCTCCGATATCGTAGGAATGAGCTATGGTTCCTTGTTTGACGCAACCCAGACAATGGTTTGCCAGATTTCCGAAGATTTATATGAAGTTCAGGTTGTTTCCTGGTATGACAACGAGAACAGCTATACTTCTCAGATGGTTCGTACCATCAAATACTTCTCTGAATTGGCATAAGCGCAAGGAAAAGACTCAAGAAGGGGTCCGGTCTTTTGGACCGGCCCCCTTTTTACGTATGTATCATAAATAATGCAATATGGAGGGACAGGACATGTCTTTAAATAAAGTATCCGTAGATGATATTGATGTAAAAGGAAAACGCGTCCTTTGCAGATGCGATTTCAATGTGCCCTTAAAAGAAGGCAAAATTACTGATGAGAACCGTTTGGTTGCCGCGCTTCCCACAATTAAGAAGCTGATTGCAGACGGGGGTAAAGTAATTCTCTGCTCTCATTTAGGCAAGCCTAAGGGAGAGCCCAAGCCGGAGCTTTCCTTAGCGCCGGTTGCAGTACGCCTTTCCCAGCTGCTGGGACAGGAAGTAAAATTTGCAGCGGATCCGGAAGTGGTAGGCCCGAATGCAAAGGCAGCGGTGGAAGCTATGAAGGAAGGCGACGTAGTTCTTTTAGAGAATACCCGTTACCGCAAAGAAGAGACAAAGAACGGAGAGGCATTCAGTAAAGATTTGGCTTCTCTTTGCGACGTATTTGTAAACGATGCATTCGGAACCGCTCATCGGGCTCACTGCTCCAATGTGGGGGTATCCGCATTGGTAGAGACGGCGGCAGTAGGATATCTGATGCAGAAAGAGATTGATTTCCTTGGAAATGCCGTTGAGAATCCGGTTAGACCTTTTGTAGCTATCTTAGGCGGTGCAAAGGTGGCGGATAAGCTGAATGTTATTTCCAACCTTTTAGAGAAATGCGATACGCTGATTATCGGCGGCGGTATGGCATACACCTTCTTAAAAGCAAAAGGCTGTGAAGTAGGGACTTCCTTAGTAGACGACGAGAAGTTGGATTACTGCAAAGAAATGATTGCAAAAGCAGAGAAGTTGGGCAAAAAGCTGCTGCTTCCGGTAGATACGGTGTGCGGCGACGCATTCCCTAACCCCATTGACGCAGAGATTCCCAATGAGACAGTTGCAGCCGAGGAAATTCCCGCCGGTAAGATGGGATTGGATATCGGTGAGAAGACGGCGGCTCTTTATGCAGAAGCAGCCAAGACGGCTAAGACCGTGGTATGGAATGGGCCTATGGGCGTATTTGAGAACCCGATTTTTGCAAAAGGAACTATTGCAGTAGCAAAAGCTTTGGCTGAAACAGACGCTACCACAATTATCGGCGGCGGCGATTCCGCAGCGGCTGTAAACCAGTTGGGATTTGGCGATAAGATGAGCCACATTTCCACCGGCGGCGGCGCATCCTTGGAATTCCTGGAGGGAAAAGAACTTCCGGGCGTAGCGGCAGCAACTAACAAATAAGGAGAAAATCATGGCAAGAAGAAAAATCATTGCAGGCAACTGGAAGATGAACAAGACCCCCAGTGAGGCCGTTGCATTAGTAAACGAATTAAAACCATTGGTAGCCAATGAAGACGCGGACGTGGTATTTTGCGTACCTGCCATTGACATTATTCCGGCAATGGAAGCAGCCAAAGGCTCCAACATTCAGATTGGCGCAGAAAATATGTATTACGAAGAGAGCGGTGCATATACCGGGGAGATCGCTCCTAATATGCTTACCGACGTAGGCGTGAAATACGTCATTATCGGCCATTCCGAGCGTAGAGAATATTTTGCAGAGACTGATGAGACGGTAAATAAAAAAGTTTTGAAGGCTTTTGAACATAACATCACCCCCATTATCTGTTGTGGAGAATCTTTAACCCAGCGGGAACAGGGGATTACGATTGACTGGATCCGCCAGCAGATTAAAATTGCATTCCTGAATGTGACAGCAGACCAGGCCAAGACAGCCGTGATCGCTTACGAGCCTATTTGGGCAATCGGAACGGGTAAGACTGCTACCTCAGAGCAGGCTCAGGAGGTTTGCGGGGCTATCCGGGCATGTATTGGCGAGATTTATGACGCGGCTACAGCCGAAGCAATCCGTATTCAATATGGCGGATCCGTAAATGCGGCCAATGCAGCAGAGCTGTTTGCAAAGCCGGATATTGATGGAGGCTTAGTAGGCGGGGCGTCTTTGAAAGCAGATTTTGGAAAAATCGTCTGCTATCAGTAAATTTGTCCCAGTAGAAATGGTATACTTGATTGTTGCCGGTAACATGTGATATCATAGAGCTGTGACTTGTCACAGCTCTTTTGGCATGACTTTCATAAAGCAAAAGATGAGGGAAAAACATGAAAAAAATAAGGACATTGTCCATAATGCTGGTGTTTTTTGCTTTTGTACTGACAGCAACGGCCTGCGGGAGCGGGGACGATGCAGGAAGGCAGGATGCCGTTTACGCCGGGGCAGAAGGAACTAAGGCGGATGGTCTTGGAGCCGGAATAGAAGGAACCGAAGTAGATGATGTTCAGGCGGAGGAGGAACAGGAAGCTGAGGCTAAAGGGACTACAGCAGACGGGCAGGAAGATGACAGGGAAACCCACGGAAAAGAGGATGGGGATTCCCAGGAGATAGATTTGGCAGGAGCAGAGAATACCGATTTAGATTCTGAATTGGATG
The DNA here is from genome assembly GCA_946549035.1 of uncultured Lachnospiraceae bacterium. GTDB lineage: Bacteria > Bacillota > Clostridia > Lachnospirales > Lachnospiraceae > 14-2. Next base: position 52,182 of record CAMNQH010000013.1, read on the forward strand.
TATGGGAGGCTTATGAGACAATATTATCTGGATGCTCCAGAGAATTGATTTGTGGATATTTGATAGATGAAGCATTTCTGGCGTGGATGACGGCGGATTATGGAAAGGAATCTGTATTTGCACTGGCGGAAGCAGTGAAGACAGGATGCAAGGATGAAGAAATATGGCATCAGCTTACAGGGAATTCCCTTCATGTGCTGTGGAGCCAGTATTGTAAGGAAAGCGGTTACCAGGATTATTATTTGGAACGGGTTTATTGGAAAACCTGCGCTGACCCGGAACAGATTGTGATAGATTTTGTGGGAGACGTGAATTTTGCAGAGGGCTGGTCCACTATGCGGTATTTAGATCAGCAGATTGACGGCTTATATGACTGCATGAGCCCTGCATTACTGGAAGAGCTGAATCAGGCGGATATTTTAATGGTAAATAATGAATTTGCATACAGTACCAGGGGGACGCCCATAGAAGGAAAAGATTATACCTTCCGTGCAGATCCGGATCGGGTTTATCTGTTGGAAATTATGGGGGCGGACATTGTGTCCTTGGCGAACAATCATGCCTATGATTTTGGGCCGGAGGCTCTTTTGGATACCTTGGATACCTTACAAGGAGCGGGTATTCCTTATGTGGGAGCCGGGGCAAATTTAAGAGAGGCCATGACGCCTGTTTACTTTATCGCCAACGGCAGAAAGATTGCCATTGTTTCGGCTACCCAGGTGGAACGTACTTTAAATTATACAAAAGAGGCTACGGAGACGGAGCCTGGCGTATTAAAGACACTGGATCCGGACAAGTTTGTGACAGTCATTGAAGAAGCCAATGAGAATGCGGATTACGTCATTGTCTATGTACACTGGGGAACAGAACAAAATCCTCATTTTGAAAAGGACCAAATGGCTTTAGCAGACGCATATATTGAAGCGGGGGCGGATGCGATTATCGGCGGCCATACCCATTGCCTTCAAGGGTGCGAATATAGAGAAGAGGTTCCTATTATTTACAGTCTGGGAAATTTTTGGTTTAACAGCAATAAGCTGGATACCGGGATTGCCCAATTGGTGATTCAAAAGGACGGCAGTATGGATTTTAGATTCTTGCCCTGCATCCAGAAACGAAACGAAACGTATCTGGTAGAGGAAGAAACAGAAAAGCAGCGGATTTTGGATTATCTGCAATCCATATCCTCCGGTGTGGAGATTGATTCAGAAGGATATATCCGTAAAAGGCAGTAATGTGTTTGAAGGAGGAAAAGAATGAGAAAAAAACCGACGGTTTTGATGATTTTAGATGGGTTCGGCTTGAACGAACAGAAAGAAGGAAATGCAGTATATCAAGCTAAAACGCCGAACCTTGACGCTTTGATGAAAGAATATCCCTTTGCGGAGGGAAATGCCAGCGGCTTAGCCGTAGGGCTTCCGGACGGACAGATGGGGAATTCGGAAGTAGGTCATTTGAATATGGGCGCGGGGCGCATCGTGTATCAGGAGCTGACCAGAATCAGTAAGGAGATTGCAGACGGAGACTTTTTCCAGAACCAGGCGTTAAAGGCAGGTATGGAAAATGTTAAGAAAAACGATTCCTCCTTGCATTTGTATGGCTTGCTGTCCGACGGCGGCGTACACAGCCATAATACCCATTTGTACGGACTGTTGGAAATGGCGAAACGAGAAGGAATTTCCAAAGTTTATGTTCACTGCTTTTTAGATGGGCGGGATACTTCCCCTACTTCCGGTAAGGGCTATATGGAAGAATTGGAACAAAAGATGAAGGAAATCGGCGTGGGTTCCATTGCCTCTGTAATGGGCCGTTACTATGTAATGGACCGGGATAATCGCTGGGAGCGGGTAGAAACCGCATATAAGGCCATTGCCATGGGAGAAGGAAGACAGACGAATGACGCTGTTGGAGCTGTTGCAGCTTCCTATGAGGAAGGAGTGACAGATGAATTTGTGGTTCCCACGGTTGTGATAAAGGACGGGGCTCCGGTGGCTACGGTAAAGGACAAAGATACCATTATTTTTTATAATTTTAGGCCTGACCGCGCCCGGGAGATTACAAGGGCTTTCTGCGCCGATGAATTTGACGGATTTGACCGGGGAAGCCGCCGGGATGTGACTTATGTCTGCTTTACGGAGTATGACGTGACCATTCCCAACAAACAGATTGCATTTCATAAGGTGGAGCTTCACAATACCTTCGGGCAGTTTTTGGCTTCTCAGGGCCTAAAGCAGGCCAGAATTGCCGAGACGGAGAAATATGCCCATGTGACGTTTTTCTTTAACGGCGGGGTGGAAGAACCTAATGAAGGAGAAGAGCGGATATTAGTGAATTCTCCCAAAGTTGCGACCTACGACCTGAAGCCGGAAATGAGCGCTTATGAAGTCTGCGAGAATTTAGTAAATGCCATAAAGTCTGATAAATTTGATGTGATTATCATTAATTTTGCTAATCCGGATATGGTGGGACATACCGGAGTGCTTCCGGCCGCTATTTCCGCAGTAGAGGCTGTGGATGAATGCGTAGGAAAGGCAGTTGCAGCCTTAAAAGAGGTAGATGGAGCTATGTTTTTATGCGCGGACCATGGAAATGCGGAGCAGCTGATTGATGCTCAGACCGGAGAGAGCTTTACCGCCCATACGATTAATCCGGTTCCCTTTGTGTTGATTAATTACGATGAAGCATATGCTTTGCGAGAGGGCGGCTGCCTGGCGGATATTGCGCCTACCTTGATAGAGATGATGCATTTGACAAAACCAGAAGAAATGACAGGAACATCGCTATTGATAAAGAAGCAATAGTTTTTGCAGCAGTCCGGTACCGGGCTGCTGTTGTGCTATTTTAGAAAAGGAAAGTGGGGGGAAACCAATGAAACGAAAACTTTTTGTAATGTTGTTATTGGCGGTTATGCTTTTTTCTGGTTGCGGAAAAAGTAGAGAAGGGATAAAAGGCGCCGGGGAGACGGCAGGCCCAGAAACAAGCGTACCGGCAGGAGAGGAGCCGCAAGCAGAAACGGAGGGGGAAACAGGGGAGGAAATAGAAACAGAGGGGGAAGCAGAAACAACAAAAGATCCGGAGGAAGAGACAGAAGCAGAGGAAGAGACAGCTTCCCAGGAGCATTATAAACGGGAATCGGAATCCGGAAAAGTAAAATTTGACTGCCGGATAGAAGTTCCGGATGCTTATAAAAATAACAGCGCTCCAAAGCTCATGGTAACCGGCCAGTCCTACGGAGAGGAAGAAAAGATTCTTTCAAAATATGCAGAAGGAAAGGAAATTGAGGATACCTATGAGGGGGAGGCCCATGACGGAATCCCGGCGGGATATCAGTATAGCTTTACCGATGGATCGGGGGTCGGATGGGGAGACAGTTTTATTTGCTGGACCGGGAATGCTTCCTATTATCATCAGGCGGGTGTGAGTAATTCAGATAACTGGGAAGAATATTGTAACGACCAGGTTTCTGCAATAAGCGCTCAGGAGGCTATGGAAGGGGTGCGTCAGGAACTGGCGGAAGCAGGTTTTTCTGAATTTGACTTTCAGCTTGTTGCTTATCCAGTCAGCCATAAGACCATGCAGAGATTGGAAAAAGCTGCTGTGGCGGACTGGAATGAGGGAATAGATGATTATGACGTTTCAGAAGAAGAGAAGGAAGAAATGGTAATGGAGGTAAAAGAGACATGGACCCAGGAGGACGACGCTTATGTGGTCTACGGGTACCAGCTTCAGGATTCCCTGCCCATTTATCATCAATGGATGGCTATGTTCCGTTCCATTGCTTATGATAATGTGACAAATGCGCCTGTAACGGCAATTTACTCCGGAAGAGGGGTGGAAGAGCTTATGGTAAACCCGGTGTATTATTTTGAGAATACTGGGGATACCCTTGCTTTAAAGGAATTTGAAGAAATTGCAGGCGTTGTGGAAGAGAAGTTTGAGAATCTTTTGGATGATAAATCTTATGTGGTGAAGCGGGCAAGGCTGTTTCAAATGGTGCGTCTGGACGAAAGCCAGGAAAATTCTGTGGAGCCGGTGTGGTATTTTGAAGTAGCGGAGGATGAAACGACCCAGAAGGTTACGCTGATAGACGCAGTGACAGGAAAATTGATTTTTTAGCGGTAGTTTTGACAGGGAAGGTGGAATGGGAATATGGGAAGGTATTTGAACAGTACGGTTCCCTTCGAAACGTGGAAGCAGATAGCGAGAACTCGCTTTTTTGTCGATAAAACGCAGATGATGGAAGATATTTTAAATGCGGTTGAAGTAGATGGGCAGAGGTTTTTGTGTATTACAAGACCCAGGCGTTTTGGAAAAAGCGTAATGGCTAATATGGTCGCCGCCTTTTTAGGAAAAGCGGTAGAGAGTGGGGGTATATTTCGTAATCTTGCAGTGATGGAAAGTGAAATCTGTAAAAAACATCTCAATCGGCATAATGTAATTTTTATTGATTTCAGCAGAGAACCAAGAGGCTGCGGCAATTATGAGCAGTATATCAATCGCATTCAGGATAGCATCAATCAAGATTTGAGGGATGCATATCCAGAGATAAGTATCGATGTGTCTGGTACGGTTTGGGACAATTTTTTGGCTGTATTTGAAAAGACAAAAGAGACGTTTATTTTTGTAATTGATGAATGGGATGCGGTTTTTCATATGCCTTTTATTTCAAAAAAGAATCAGCAGGAGTATCTGGCATTCCTTAAAAATCTTTTGAAGGATCAGGTTTATGTTGAATTAACTTATATGACAGGCGTACTTCCGATTGCGAAAAAGCCGAAGATTGCACGAAAGGAACTTCAGATATGGTATGATGGATATCATACAGTTTCCGGTGAAAGGTTATATAATCCTCGCTCAGTGGTGTGTGCATTGGTGAATAATCAATTAACCAATTATTGGACCAGTTCAGGGCCGTATGATGAAATTTTCTTTTATGTTAAAAACAATATTGACGATATCCGGGACGATTTAGTTTTGATGGCTGCTGGAGGAGGCGTGGAGGCGGAAATCCAAAATTATGCTGCTGTTTCTATGGAACTGAATACAAAAGATGAAATATATTCGGCTATGGTAATCTATGGCCTGCTTACCTACGTAGACGGGGAGGTTTTTATCCCCAACAAGGAATTAATGGATAAGTTTCAGGAGCTTCTTATGAATAAGGAATCTATGGGATATGTATACCGTTTGGCCAATGAGTCAAAAAAGATGTTGGCAGAACGGCGGATGCTTTGATTATTGAGTTAAAAGTGGACAGTACGCCAGAGGATGCAATCAGACAGATTAAAGATAAGAATTATGCCCTTCGATTTAAAGGAAAACTTGGGGAGAAGAAAATATATGACGGAAGGATTTTGGCGGTGGGAATTACTTATCATAAAAAGACAAAAAAGTATTCCTGTAAAATAGAGATACTGTAAAAATCAAATGTTGTATCCTTAAGGTGTGAAACTGCATAAGCGCCGATAGCGATACAAAAAGGGGAGGGTTCGGGATGAAGAGCCGCTATTTTCTGACGGATATAAAACGGTTATGGAAAAGCTATGAATTTTACGCAGCGATTCTTGGAGTGGCCGTCGCTTTGCTTTTTTCCGTTGAAGACATGGAACTGAAAAACGGAAATGTAATGTTTACTTATTTTTATGCCACCGAACTGACAGGATTTAAGATTACCTATGTATTTTGCGCCTTTGCGTTTGCAACAACTTTCTGTGAGGATTTGGAACATAAGTATCTGCGATTTTTGACTATCCGGGGAAGCTTGAAAAAGTATGTGGCTTCCAGGGTTACGGTAATTTATCTTGCGTCTGTAGTGACAATGGTATTGGGAAGCATGTTGTTTGTATGCTTCTGCCGCGCCCGGGGTCCATGGGTGAGTGAGTATGATATTGGAGTCATCGCCATGTATAAAGGCCTGGTGGAGGGCGGGCATTATGCATTGTACTGTGCCTGTTATGCCCTGCAGCTTGGATTATTGGCAGGACTCCTTTCGGTTCTTTCTGCTTTTTTATCCCTTTACTTCACCAACAAGGTGACCGTGTTCGCTTTGCCGGTGCTCCTTTGCGAGCTTTTGGAGGAAGTGGATTTTGGTATGTATAATACGGTTCTGTTATTCAGGGCTTATAATAAGCTTTTTGCAAAAGACTGGCAGTGCTTATTGTTTTTGGTTACAATCAGTGTGGGAGTTACGGCTGTGTTGGCAGTAGGGATTTTCCGGAAATTAAAGACAAGGTGGTAGGGGGAGGGCATATGAAACAGTTGCAATACATATGGAAAAATACCATTTTAAAAATTTGTAACAGCAGATCAGCGGCATTTGCCATAATCATGCTTGTGATTTGCAGAAGCTATGCCAAGCCCTTGCGTCAGTTTATGGATGCAGTGGATTATCCAGTATCCTGGTGTGTGTTTCCCTTCTTTCTGACGAATTACTATTTTTTATTTCTATTTTGGGTGTTAATAACGTATCTTCACTCAGACGTTCCTTTTATGCAGCATAGCAATATGTATCAGGTGATCCGGACCGGAAGAAGGAGATGGGCCGTTGGGCAGATGGGAGGTCTGTTCTTGCGTTCCTTTGCGGCGGTTCTTTTTACGGCGCTTTGCACCATTCTCCCATTGTTGCCAGATATCGAGGTGACAAATAAGTGGGGAAAGCTTCTTCATACGGTGGCCATGACAGATGCGGCGTCAGAATACGAGATAAGGCTAAACGTGTATTCGGAAATATTCGGGGAATATACGCCCTTGCAGTTGATGGGGATTTGCATTTTATTATGCACCTTGATTTCCGGATTTATGGGGATGCTGATGTTTTTTATCAGTCTCTATTCCGGCAAGGTTTTGGCAGTGGCCGGGGCGGTGGCAATGGCGGTTTTATTGTTTGTCGTAGCGACCGTACCCCCGAAGAACCGATACCGTCTTGCTTTTTTTGTGCCTACGGTCTGGGCCCAGGCGGCCCGGATTGCTACGCCCAGCCTAAGCTTTTACTGGATGCCGTCTTTGTCCTATATGTTGGGGTTCTTGCTTTTAGTTACCGGCATTATGGCGGCTCTGATTTTGTATAAAGTAAAACATGTGGAATTTAACTGGGAAAATGATGATGTATAACAGGCAAAGAACAGCCTATCAGGAGGGGACTATGGAGATCAGAACAGGAACCATTGAAGTCAGCCATATTTGTAAATCATTTCGGGGAACGACAGTGTTAAAGGATATTTCCCTGCATTGCGAGCCCGGGCATATTTACGGCTTCGTGGGTCATAACGGTTCCGGAAAAACCGTATTGTTTAAATGTATCTGCGGATTTTTGTCTTGCGATGAAGGAGAGATTAAGGTAGATGGAAAAGTAATGGGCAAGGAAGTTGATATGCTGCCCAATGCAGGAATTATCATTGAAGAACCTGGATTTTTAAGGAAATGGAGCGCGTACCGTAATCTGGAATTCCTTTATACCATACGCAATAAAAGCAATAAGAGCTATTTGTATGCTATGTTAGAAAAAGTGGGGCTGGATCCTGGGCTTTCCAGGCCGGTAGGCAAATATTCCCTGGGCATGAGGCAGAGACTTGCCATTGCCCAGGCAATTATGGAGGATCCCGCTATTTTGATTTTGGACGAACCCATGAACGGCCTGGATAAAACAGGGGTAAACGAGATGCGGGAGTTATTCCTGGAAATGAAGTCCCAAGGAAAAGTGATCCTCTTAGCCAGCCATAACAGAGAGGACATAGATATCCTTTGCGATGAAGTATACGAGATGGAAAACGGCATGATGAGAAAAGGATAATCGGCGCCGGATTCTTCTTTGCGTCCGAAAATACAAAGCTATTCCTTAAGCGCCAACGTCTCCAATATTCATTCTTTTATAAGAAATTAATCGTCCTCCTCCTGGCTGGCGCTGGTGGAATATACTTGGCGCTTTCTGGCCATTTCGTCGCTTTCCAGATATTCGTCATAGGTAGTGACTTTATCAATAATTGTGCCGTCGGGCAAAAATTCAATGATCCGGTTGGCGGTAGTCTGTACGATCTGGTGGTCCCGGGAAGCAAATAAAATGACGCCGGGGAATTTAATCATTCCGTTGTTTAATGCGGTGATGCTTTCCATATCCAGGTGATCCGTAGGTTCGTCCATAATCAATACATTGGAAGCCTGGATCATCATTCGGGAGAGGAGTACGCGCACCTTCTCGCCTCCAGAGAGCACCCGCATTTTCTTAACGCCGTCGTCCCCGGCAAACAACATACGTCCCAAGAATCCCCGGACATAGGTAGCGTCCTTGATTTCGGAATACTGTGTCAGCCAGTCTACAATGGCCAGATCTGTGTCGAAAATTTCCGTATTGTCTTTGGGGAAATAAGACTGGGAAGTGGTAACGCCCCATTTGTAATTTCCTTCATCCGGCTCCATCTCCCCTGCAAGTATTTTGTATAATGTAGTCTTTGCCAGCTCGTTGCTGCCTACAAAGCCGATTTTGTCGTCGTGACCTACGATAAAGGAGACGTTGTCCAATACTTTGACGCCGTCGATGGTTTTGGTCAGGCCTTCTACCGTAAGCACTTCATTTCCAATCTCCCGGCTGGGGCGGAAATCAATGTAAGGATATTTCCGGCTGGAAGGACGAATTTCATCCAGCTGGATTTTTTCCAACGCCCGTTTTCGGGAAGTGGCCTGCTTGGACTTGGAAGCGTTGGCGGAGAAGCGGGAAATAAATTCCTGAAGCTCCTTGATTTTTTCTTCCTTTTTCTTATTGGCTTCTTTCATTTGCTTTACCAGAAGCTGGCTGGATTCATACCAGAAATCATAGTTTCCGGCGTAAAGCTGGATTTTGGCATAGTCGATATCCGCGGTGTGGGTACAGACCTTGTTTAGAAAATAACGGTCGTGAGAGACCACGATTACCGTATTGTCAAAATTAATCAAAAATTCTTCCAGCCATGCGATGGCGTCTAAATCCAGGTGGTTGGTGGGCTCGTCTAGCAACAGGATATCCGGGTTGCCAAACAGCGCCTGGGCCAGCAGCACTTTTACCTTCTGAGGGCTTGTCATATCTTTCATCATGGTGTAGTGATGTTCCGTTTCAATGCCCAAGCCGTTTAATAACTGCGCTGCGTCGGATTCTGCGTTCCATCCGTCCATGTCGGCAAATTCCGCTTCCAGCTCGCTGGCCCGGATGCCGTCTTCATCGGAAAAATCTTCTTTCATATAGATCGCGTCTTTTTCCTTCATAATGTCGTAGAGCCGCTGGTTTCCCATAATAACGGTATCCAGAACCGGGAATTCATCGTATTTGAAATGGTCCTGCTGTAAAAAGGAAAGCCTCTGGCCCGGGGTGATAACCACGTCGCCGTTGGTTGGCTCTAACTGCCCGTTTAATATTTTCAGAAATGTGGATTTTCCGGCTCCGTTGGCGCCGATGAGGCCATAGCAGTTTCCTTCCGTAAATTTGATATTTACATCCTCAAACAAGGCCTTTTTTCCAATACGCAATGTTACATTGTTTGCACTAATCATAGTTCAATCCTCTGCTTTCTTTTACTATATTTAAAAGCCGCTCTTTCCATTATACATAAAATTCCTGTTTTTTCAAGAAAAAAAACTTCACGGAATTTGTTGGAAAAGCTAAGGAATTCTGATATAATAATAAAATAATATGCTTTGGCCTTTGGCTAAGTCGTTTTTGCATGATGAACCGTTTTAGGAAATCGGCCGGAGGCCAGGAGCTAGAAGGGGTAATGTAATGGAAGGAATGTTAGATTATTTGCCTTCCGGGATAATTATATTCCAGGGAAGGGAACCATTTGAAATTGTCTATGTAAACGATGGCTTTCGGAGAATGTCCCATTATGAAGAGATGGATCTGGCCCGTTGGAGAAGCGGTCTTTGGAAACTGCTGCACGAAGAAGACCGGGGGCTGGTGAAAGTAGCCTTAAGGGAAGCCTCAAGAAGCCGCTATACTGATGAATTTGAGATTCGTATTCGGTCTAAGAACGGAGAATACCGGTGGTATGTGTTCCATATGAGCCGGGCGAACGGACAAAGCGGAGAACCTTTGATTGCAATGGCAATCACAGATATCCATGAACGCAAGCAGATGGAAGAAGAGCTTTACATACAGATGGAACGGTATAAGCTGTTAGAGCTTTTAACCGGAGAGCTTCCGTTTGATTTGGATGTGGAGAGCGGGGAAGTCCTTGTCTCCCGAAAATATTTGGAGCTTTGCGGTATGGGGGATACCCTAGAGCATTTTGCCAAGCGGCCGGAGATGGACGGGATCCTTCATAAAGGGGATATTGACAAATTCTGGAGCGCTATGGAGGAGGCTTCCATTCAGGAGCGGAACGCGGCTATGGAGCTGCGGATTAAAATAAGTGGTAATGGATCCAAAGAAGAATACAAATGGTATCGTCTCAATTATAAGAGCGTACCGGGTATGAACGGAAAAGTCATCCGTGTGGTAGGCAGGATGTTGGATGTAAATGAAGAGAAGGAACAGACCCGCCGTCTTGCGGAACAGGTGAAGCGGGACTCTTTGACGGGCTTATATAACAGAGCCGCAACCGCTGCAGAAATTGGCGCTTATCTGGAGGCATGTCCGGATGTGTGCCATGGAATGCTGGTAATTGATATTGATAATTTTAAGGATATGAACGATACCTTTGGCCATTTATTTGGGGATACGGTGCTTACTGGCATTGCGGAAAAAATCAGCAGAGTATTTCGGCCGGAGGATATCATTGGCCGTGTGGGCGGGGATGAATTTTTAGTTCTGATGAAGGACGTGAAGGAAGAGGAGGTTCTGGCTAAGGCCAAAAAGCTTTGCGGAGAGCTTTGGAAGAATTATCAGGGCAAGCGCCAGGAAGTGGAGATTGGCTGCAGTGTGGGGATTTCTTTTTACCGAAAAGACGGAAATAACTATGAGGAGCTGTTTGAAAAGGCAGATTTAGCCATGTATCAGGCAAAAGAATCTGGGAAAAACTGTTTTAAGGTAGCGGGTAAAAATACAGGGAAAGCCGGGATGCGCCCAAGGAAAAAACGGGATGAGAAGATACAGACCGTAGTAAAGGTACAGGACGAGAGCTTCCTTTCCGCTGCATTTTCCTTGTTGGCGGACGCAAAGGAGATCGACAGCTCCCTGCAGCTTTTGTTGGACCGAATCGGTTACCGGTACGGGCTGGATATGGTGGTTGTTCTGGAGGACTTGGAGAACGGACAGGAATTTATAAAGACCAACGCGTGGAACCGAAATATCGGGACCGTGAACATCGAAGCCAGGGCGGAACGGTATGAGAACTGGAAGCCTTATATGAGCGGCTTTGATGAACGAGGCCTTTTGAGCATTGACAACAGCAACCGGGTGGAAGAGGAGCATAAGGCGTTAAGCGCAAAAAGCAAAGAACAGGCTCATACCCTTGTAAACTGCTGCTTTCTCTGCCAGGATGGAAAGATGGGGATGGTCATTTTTGGCAGTGTAGAAAAGGAACGTGTTTGGAGTGAGTTTGAGAAGGAGACGTTTTTAGAGGTTTCCAAGATTATATCGGTATTTGTGTCCTTAAGCAGGAACCAGCGGGAGAACGAGAATACCATTGAATCCTTAAGGAGCTGCGATCCTCTTACCGGATTGTATAATGAGAAAGCCTTCCGGCGGATCGCTCAGGAAAAGATTTCCAATCCGGAGCCTGGAATGCAGTATGCTGTGGTTTATACGGATATCCGGGAGTTCTCTTATGTAAATGATAATTATGGAGTAGAGGCGGGAAATCAGATCTTGAAGGAGTTTGCACAGGTAGTGTCTTCCGACCGCAAGATGATTTCCGCCAGATTCCATTCGGATTTGTTTATCAGTCTTGCCTGGGATGACAGTAAGGACAGCTTAAAAGAGATTGTGGAACGCACCATTATGGGCTTTTCTAAAATGCAGCAGGAAAAGTTTCCGGATCGGAAGCTGAGTTTGATTGCCGGGATTTATTTTATTGAAGATAAAAATGAAGATATTGACACGGCGATTGAGAACTCCAATTTGACGCGGAAGCGGATGAAGCAAAATCATACCAATACCGCCTGCGAAGTCTACACGAAGGATTTGCGGGAACAGCGGGAGGCGGAGAAGCGGATTATCAATGAATTTGAGCCTGCCTTAGCCCAGCGTCATTTCAAGGTATTTATACAGCCTAAATTCCTGCTTCAGTCCATGGGTTTAAGCGGCGGAGAGGCTTTGGTACGCTGGCAGAAGCCTGATGGCACTATGGTATTTCCGGATCAGTTTATTCCGGTGCTGGAGCAGTCGGGAGCCATTGTACGCCTTGATTTCTTTGTATTTGAAGAAGTTTTAAAGTATATGAAGAAATGGGCCGAGGAAGGGAAGGAGCTTCACCGGATTTCCGTGAATTTTTCCAGAAAGCATTTTGAAGGAAAGGGAATCTATAAACGGATTTGCGAATTGACGGACGCTTATCAGATAGAGCATCGCTACATCGAAGTGGAGATTACCGAAAGTATGCTGGTATCCGGTCTCAATATTGTCCAGACGGAGATGGAGCTTTTGCGGGAAGCAGGCTTCTCCGTTGCGATTGACGACTTCGGCACAGGCTATTCCTCCTTGAGTATGCTCCATGATATGCCGGCGGATGTGGTAAAGATGGATAAGAGCTTTCTGGACAAAAATGATATGGAGGAAGAGAAGGAATTTATTGAACGAATCGGCGCTTTGATCCGCAGTGTAAAGGAAGAAATTATATTTGAAGGGGTAGAGACGCCTCAGCAGGTGGAATTTTTGGTAGACTGCGGATTCCGGTACGGCCAGGGGTATTTGTACGACCGTCCTCTTCCCATTCAGGTGTTTGAAGAAAAATACATGAATTAGCTGGAAAACTATTGATTTTTTCCCTGTACGTGATTATAGTAATAAGGAACGTGTTAATTTATTGACAAGGAACTTAAGTAGGAGGAAATGTGAATGAAACGATCAATGAAAACCATGGATGGTAATCATGCAGCAGCCCATGCATCCTATGCATACACAGATGTTGCAGCCATCTATCCCATCACACCATCTTCTGTTATGGCGGAAGCCACAGACGAGTGGGCAACACAGGGAAGGAAGAATATTTTCGGGCAGACAGTCCAGGTGACAGAGATGCAGTCGGAAGCAGGCGCTGCAGGCACGGTACATGGATCTTTGGCTGCAGGCGCCCTGACCACCACCTACACAGCGTCCCAGGGTCTGTTATTGATGATTCCTAATTTGTACAAGGTTGCCGGCGAGAGGCTTCCGGGTGTATTTAACGTTTCCGCCCGTGCCATTGCAAGCCACGCACTGTCTATTTTCGGAGACCATTCCGACGTCTATGCGTGTCGTCAGACCGGTTCCGCCATGTTGTGCGAATCTTCCGTTCAGGAAGTTATGGACTTGACTCCGGTAGCGCATTGCGCGGCAATTAAAGGAAGGATTCCTTTTATCAATTTCTTTGATGGATTCCGTACCTCCCATGAGATCCAGAAGATTGAGACCTGGGATTATGAAGATTTGAAGGAAATGGTAGACATGGATGCTATTGATGCATTCCGTAAGGATGCATTGAACCCCAACCATCCCTGCCAGAGAGGTTCCGCTCAGAACCCGGATATTTTCTTCCAGACAAGAGAAGCATGTAACGAAGGCTATGAGGCGCTGCCGGCCATCGTTCAGGAATACATGGACAAAGTCAATGCCAAGATCGGCACAGACTATAAGTTATTCAACTACTCCGGCGCTGCAGATGCAGAGCATGTGATTATCGCTATGGGTTCCGTATGCGATACCATTGACGAGACGCTGGATTATCTGTTGGCAAAAGGCGAGAAGGTAGGTTTGGTGAAAGTGCGCCTGTACCGTCCTTTCTCTAAAGACGCTCTGATTGCAGCAATTCCCGATACTGTGAAAAAGATCAGCGTATTAGATCGTACCAAAGAGCCGGGCGCGTTGGGCGAGCCTTTGTATCTGGATGTAGTAGCCGCGCTGAAGGGAAGCAAATTTGACGGCGTTGCTATTTACAGCGGACGTTACGGACTTGGTTCTAAAGATACGACTCCGGGTCAGATCATTGCAGTATATCACAATGATGCAAAAGAAATGTTTACTATCGGCATTATTGACGATGTGACCAATCTTTCCCTGGAAGTGACGGAAGATCCGGTAACTACTCCGGAAGGAACCACCAACTGCAAGTTCTGGGGACTTGGCGCAGACGGTACGGTAGGAGCTAACAAGAACTCCATCAAGATTATCGGCGATAATACGGATATGTACGCACAGGCTTACTTTGATTATGATTCCAAGAAGTCCGGCGGCGTGACCATGTCCCATCTGCGTTTCGGTAAGAAGCCTATCAAGTCTACTTATCTGATTAAGCAGGCAAACTTTGTAGCATGCCATAATCCGGCATATATCCGCAGATACAATATGGTTCAGGAGCTTGTTCCCGGAGGAACCTTCTTGCTGAACTGCGCTTGGAATGCAGAAGAATTAGACAAGCATCTGCCTGGTCAGGTAAAGAAATACATTGCTGAAAATGATATCCAGTTCTATATCATTGACGGTGTAAAGATTGGTATTGAGACAGGCATGGGCCCCACAAGGATCAATACGATTCTTCAGTCCGCATTCTTCCAGCTGACAGGCATTATTCCTGCCGACAAAGCCAACGAGCTCATGAAGGCTGCCGCTAAGGCAACTTACGGCAAGAAGGGCGACGATGTCGTTCAGAAGAACTGGGCTGCGATTGATGCTGGAGCAAAGCAGGTAGTGAAAGTAGAAGTACCGGCTTCCTGGAAGGATTGTGAAGAAGAGGATATCACCGGAGCAAAGGCAACCGGCGACAGAAAGGATGCTGTTGATTTTGTAAACAACATTCAGAAGGCCGTTACCGCTCAGGAAGGAAACAAATTACCGGTATCCGTTGTAAAAGAATATGTGGATGGAACCACACCTTCCGGAACCTCCGCTTATGAGAAGAGAGGAATTGCCGTTAATGTACCGATTTGGAAGCCGGAAAATTGTATTCAGTGTAACTTCTGTTCTTATGTATGTCCTCACGCAGTTATCCGTCCCGTAGTTCTGGATGAAGCAGAGGCTGCAAATGCACCGGAAGGCATGGATATGCTGGATATGACAGGTATGCCGGGAAAGAAATTTGCCGTTAGCGTATCTACCTGGGATTGTACCGGCTGCGGTTCCTGTGCAAACGTATGTCCTGGCAAGAAGGGTGAAAAGGCTCTTGTAATGGAGAACTTTGAAGCCAATGCCGACAGACAGAAATACTTTGATTACGGCCTGACGGTTTCTAAGAAGCCGGAGGTTTTGGATAAATTTAAAGAAGCAACCGTAAAAGGCAGCCAGTTCAAACAGCCTCTTTTGGAGTTCTCCGGAGCCTGCGCAGGCTGTGGCGAAACACCTTACGCCAAGCTGATTACCCAG
>CAMNQH010000014.1 GCA_946549035.1 uncultured Lachnospiraceae bacterium
GTCATCATAAGATTCACATACATTCTGAACCTCCCCTTTCTACCCCCCCCCAAGAAATATAGAGATAATCCTGAAGCCAGGAAGATAGGGTGATATGCCATCTTTTCCAGAATTCTGTAACATTATGTGACAAATAAGGCAAATTGAAATTTCTGGGAAGTTCTATTCCAAGTATTCTGGCCACTCCCACAGCCATATCAGAATATCCGGAAAAATCAAAATAAATCTGAAGGGAATAGGCAATCGCCGCTCCCAAAACAGTTATGCTTCCAAATACATTTGGCGTCTTATATACTTGATTTACAAAAACCGACAGCCTGTCCGCAAGAACTATTTTTTTAAACAACCCAAAAACAAATATTTGGATTCCGGGAGAAAAGGTATGCCACCCAATCCTTCTTTTTCTATCTATTTGGCAAAAGAACTCTCCGGCTCTTTGAATCGGCCCTGAGGTAAGCTTTGGAAAAAATGATAAATATAACGCCACATCCAGAAGACCCCTTGCTTCTAATTTCTCCTGTTTTACATCTGCCAAATAACTGATTGCGCTAAATGTATAAAAAGAAATCCCAATTGGCAAAATCAAATGTAACCCTATTTCATCTCTCCCAAAAAGAGTAGAAAAGGAACCGGCAAAAAAATTCACATATTTAAAAAAGAATAACCCTGCCAAAGACAAGAAAATTCCCAATTTTATCTTTTTCTTTTTTGCCAACAACCAAGTTGAAACCGTAAGCGCTCCCAAAATCAATGCAAACCGAAGATCTCCATATGCCGCAAAAAGGTAGCTTGCAATCAGAAGAAGCCCATTTGCTGCACGAACCTCCCATTCCTCATCCCTTCCTATTCGCCCTATCAGATACAATAAAAAAAACACGGCAGCCATAAGCCCCCAAAATACAAAACTTATCATTTGCATGGCAATCCGTTCCCTTCTAATTCTGAAATCTCATAAAACAAGACATCTGCAACCGCCCTGTGGCCATTGGCATTCAAATGCCCGCTCCCAATCTCTCCATTCACAAAGCCGTGAGGCACACGACGCTCCTTATAAAACATCTCCTGAAAATACGGGGCCATATTTACAAAGATAATCCCATATTCCCTTGCAGTCCTTGTAAACGCCGCCAAACTTTCTGTATTTTCATACTCAATGGTTCCGTCCTCCATCATCTGTTCCTGGGGGTGGTAAAAAATAACAATCTGCGTCCCATATTCCTTCTCCTGCTTTGCCAGATAGGAAAACAGGGCGTTATAAGCCTCCTGATCTATAAAAGCCTCTGATTCTAGGCCCGTTTCCTCTTGATTCCTGAAGCCTTTTGTCTGCCTATCCATAAATAAATCAAATAAACCACTGTTGACTTGATGATACAAAAGCCGTAAAAACGGAGACTTCTGTAAAAATGCAAGGATTCCCCTACTATGACTTGGAGTAAATTCCACCGTACTCTGCAAAACTTCATTGACGCCGGATTCTGTCAATTCCACAGCGCTTGTTTCCAGCACTGCTATGCCAGGTGTATATTGTTCCAGATTCACAGGCAGGTATTGGCAAATCTTATAAAAATTATGACCTGAGATTCCCATATTATATACGGATACCTCAGCTCCCATCTTCTCCCCCAGCAAATAGGCGGTATTTTCCTTCTGCATGACATTACAGCCTTCCATATGAGATGAGCCAAGCATGATTATATTAGGATGATCTATTGCCTTTTCATTATGAAATCCCCTTTCATCAAAGCTTCCCCAGGAAATCCCTTCCGTCAGATTGACCCAACGGGCATTTGCCGGCCAAACATAATCTGTATTTCCCTTTGGATTTTCCACATGCACCGGGGATAACCGATAAAAACGGATCACTACCGAAAGAATCACTATGGCCGTTATTCCGGCAAGGGCTGCTTTTCCCAAACCTATCCACCACTTCATTTCTTACCTCTTTCCTATTTTCATTCTCAATCTGTCTGAAACAAATCTCTGGTATAAACCTTACCTCTGACATCGTCCAGACACGCATCATAACGGTTGGCAATGATCGCCTTAGACACCTGTTTAAATTCCTCCAAATTCCCAATAATCTTACTGCCATAAAATGTGGATCCCTCCGGCAGGCTTGGTTCATAGATTACCAATATCGCTCCCTTGGCTTTTAACCGTTTCATAACACCCTGAATGGCGGACTGCCGGAAATTATCGGAATTGGACTTCATGGTAAGACGGTATACCCCAATAATCACTTCATGCTCTTTTTCCATATCCCAGACTGAATTCGCCTCATATGCCCCGGCAATCTCCAATACCCTGTCCGCAATAAAATCCTTTCTGGTTCGATTAGAATCCACAATCGCCTTCATCATATTCTGGGGCACATTCTCAAAATTGGCCAAAAGCTGTTTGGTATCCTTAGGCAGGCAATATCCTCCATATCCAAAGGATGGATTATTATAAAACATCCCGATTCTGGGATCCTGGCACACACCTTGAATAATCTCTTGTGTATTCAGGCCCTTGGATTCTGCATAGGTATCTAATTCGTTAAAATACGCTACCCGAAGAGCCAGATATGTATTGGCGAATAATTTTACCGCCTCCGCTTCTGTATATCCCAAAAATAAAGTATCAATTTCTTCTTTTAATGCCCCCTGCTTCAATAAGGATGCAAAAATACCAGCGGCCTCCCATGTGGTTTCTCCGCAGCCCACAATAATACGGCTTGGATACAGATTATCGTACAGCGCCCTGGATTCCCTTAAAAATTCCGGACTAAACAAAATTTGATCCGTATGAAATTTCTCTCTCACAGAAAGGGTATAGCCCACCGGAACCGTGGATTTAATCACCATAACGGCCCTTGGGTTGACTTTTTTCACTTGTCCTATCACTTCTTCCACAGCCGACGTGTCAAAAAAATTTCTTTTACTGTCATAGTTCGTGGGGGCCGCAATCACAACAAAATCCGCCTTCCTATAAGCCGCTTCCCCATCCAATACAGCCGTCAAATTAAGCTCCTTTTGCGCCAGATACTTCTCAATATACTCATCCTGTACAGGGGATTTTCTTTGATTGATCAACTCCACCTTCTCCGGCACGATATCCACAGCCGTCACCTTGTTGTGCTGGGCTAATAAAACGGCCATAGACATTCCCACATAGCCTGTCCCTGCAACGGCAATCCGATAACCATGAGATCCCTTCGATAACGAAGAGGCAGCTGTTTCCGTCTTATATAAATCATGTTTCATAATCAATGCCTTTCTCCCCGTAGGGTTTCGTTTTTTACATATCTGCTCTTATCTTTTCAGTTTCTTTTTCAACTGCATCATATCCTTCTTCTTTATCAAACAAACTTCCCCAAAGGGCATATGAAAGCTTCTCACAAATTTAACAAGCATAGCGCCTCCGCATACGGAATAAGATATCACCGAGGCCGCCGCCGCTCCATACATTCCCCACAAAGGAATGAACCCCAAATTTAAAACAATATTGCTGGCCGCTGACAACGCCAATGTCCTAAAATTATAAGACGCCATCTGATTCACGGTAAAAAGCGGGGAAATGATATTATAAACGCTCATAGCCGGCGTTCCACATACAAGAATCAGGCAGACATAGTAAGACGTCATAAAATCTGAACCATACATAAATGAGATAAACGGCTTCCCAAAAATAAAAATGCCCAAAATGATCGCCAGCGTACATGTATTGGACACCCTCATGGAAAATGCAACGCTTTCCCACGCATCCTGCCTGGCGCTTTTGGAAAAAGTAACATCCTTGAAAATATCCGGAATATACCACAAATACCCTGCTATGGCCACGGCAACGGCATAAAGACCAATATCCCCATAAGCGACCTTCATTTGTTTCATCATAATCGTATCAAAATGATAGTTGACCATTTTCAGAGCCGCCGTTATCATAGGGATACTGCCGATTTTCATAATGTGTTTCACATCTTTCCCATATCCTTTTAAAATTGCATCTCGAAACGGTACTTTCGAGAAAAACAAAACGGCCTGAAACAGGTTTACAGAAAAGTTCACAAATAACACTATTTTTAAATCGCATAGCTGCAGCGTATAAATGATTACGGTAAGGATAAAATACACAACGCTGCTTAGCATATAGGCCATACTATGGAATTTGTAATCCTCAATCAATAAAATATTTCCCAGCTGTCCTGCCGCAATATTGGCTGACAGCAGGAGAAACAGCATTTTAAGAGATAAGCTCTCCGCCGTAAAAAACAACGTGATTCCAATTCCCAGATAAAGGAGCATAAGCTGAAAATTAATGGCAAAATACTTTTTTTCCATGTAAAGAACCTGAGCTTCATCCAGCCCCTTCCGTTCTATGGCATATGCATACTGTATTCCCAGTCCGCCAAAATTCGCGGCCAGGGACATAAGGTTTATGATATAAGCATATTCTCCCTTCAAGGAAGTCCCCAGCAGCCTCACGGTCAACGCCGTTATGACCACATTGAAAACCGTCATAAACATTTTTTTTAATATAGTAATCAGATAAATGTTCGTAATTACTTTCCCAATATATTTTTTCATGATTTATATCCAATAATAATGTTTCTTTTGACCAAAGGCGCTGTCTTTCCATAGGTTCTGAGGCGCAAGCTCCTGGGAATACCCTTCGATTTCAGCAATACACGGCCCAGTGAACAGACCCCTGGCAAAATAAATTCTGATTGCCCCTTTTACAGCCTCTTGCAATACGACGTCTGTATACGGTCTGTTTTTACCAGAATGAACCTTAAACGCCACATCCGTTTCATAACATTTCAGCTTCCTTATTTTGATGGTTCTTCGGTAATTTCGGGCTTTATATATTCGTATGGTTTTAAGCTCCTGCTCCTTAGAATAGAAAATCTCTATCCAAGGGCTTTTGTCCTCCCCCAAAGGACGCCAATCCTTACACCATTTTCTTTTTACCAAGTCCGAATAATCTACCAGCTTAAAATTATTCAGATTTTTGCAATCCCCAGAAGAAGCCCGAAATACAGCACGGTAAAATATACTGTCTGTTCTTCGTTCCCAATAGACAGAATCCCGGTTAATAAAGCTTTCCGTTCCCCGGTAGAGCCTTTGATAGTTCCAGAAGGACTGTATGGCGATATTCTTACTGCAATCCTGTTCCAACAATGCTTCCTCGGTCTGAAACGCAATTCTGTCTTCCCAAAGAAAAGACGGATTTGAAAGCCCCCTTCTCGGGCGCAATGTGGGTGCAGTCCTGTTCCGGGATAAAAAATCCCTTCTGGCATATGCCGAAAGCCCATAGGCAAACCCTTTATATATGTTGCTATCTTGAAGAGCCTCCCTGGAATCGGCCAGCAGCTCGCCAATACATTCATCAAATAAGAGGGAATATGCCGTGTGGTCTATATGCTCGTCCATATCTATGGCATACAGTTCTTTTGGCTTCAATTCTTTGATGATTCCAATGATATCTTTTTTCAGATTATCCCTGGTATAATCGCAAGATTCTCCAAAGAGAAGGCGGTGAATTTCTTTTGTTCCATCTATCCCATAGGTTTTTCTTTTGGATATTCTGGATTCATTTACAATATCCCCTTTTTGCAGATACAGATGTTTCCCCTTCCAGGCATTGGAAAATCCAAAGTAAAGAATGTGGCTCTGGGGCACTCCCAGCAAATTCAATGCCTTGCTGCTCTGTTCCATGCGTTCTCTTGCATAATCCTCCCCGACCATATCCGTATATGTATAAAATCCCACATAAACAGTATTTCCCGCTTCCACATGCTTGTATATTTCATTGACAGACATAAAAATCTCATCGTCCCCATGGGGAACCAAAAAGAGAATGCAAGGGCCATGATTCTCTTTTCTCGTTTTGATACAATACTTTCTGAAATACGTGTTAGTTCCAATCGATATGCGGGCCTCAATCTCCGCCTCTTTGGCGTCTTTCTGGCAATCTACCATCCCATTTTCCTTTATTACATCAGGACAATTTGTACTCCATGCAATGGGAACCCCGCAGATGGATTTCCTTTTCAAATTCAGGCTTCTGAAAACCTGATTTTTATCTGAATTAAAGCCTAAATATGTCTGGTCCAGATCCTCCCAGGTTCTGGAAATCAGCTCCTGCTCTGTGGTCCCCTTTACGGTAAATTTATATGTTTTCTTTACACGGCAAAACGTATCCTTAATATATCTGTAATGCATCTGAAACGTTGCTGTCAGCACTTCATCCCTTTCAGAATCCTTCCTGTCTCTGTTTACCATACCGTCGGTTAATATCACCTGGTTACGGCTTTGCCAGCAGATTGCCGTATTGTGATAAAAAACAGGAAGCTTCAAGGAATCAAACACTTCATCTCTCCTCTGATTTTGATGTAACAAAATCTTATAAGTAAGCTTTCCCTTCACATAACTCAACACTGCCAGCTCATATGGAAACCGAATCGCTGCCACCGCCTTTTTTATCATCGTTTTTATGTACTTCATTCTATTGATTCCCGTTTTATATTTTGAAGATAAAATTCCTTCATGTCCCGTATGATCCGCGCCCCATAGGAAGGATCTTTGTCCAGCATCCTATTCAAAACCGGGTCTTGGTTATATTTTTCCTGAAAATCCCTAAAATAATTCTGATAGGTATCACACAGCATCAGCTTGGTATCATATCGTTTCCTCCCGAAGCTGTCAGGTCTCCACAGGGCCAGATGGATTCCGTGATGAGGTCTGAATAATACCGAATGGGGATTCTCATTCTCGATTATCCCAAGCCCTGCGGCATCTTTATATTCTGGAATACCCAGGCCGCATCCTTTGATATATTCATACAGCACACTTTCATCATTGATGTTGCAAACCGTCCAAATATTTGATTTATGTGCGGCAACTCGATTTAATTCCTCTATCATTTCCTCTCTGTGCTTCAAAAGCAGCGGAAAGCACTTGTCAGGTTGAAAGAAATGCAGCCCCGTCAACCGCTTATACTCTCTTACCGGAAATTGATAGCTTTTGTAAGTGCCAAAAATCCCATAGTGTTTTAGATTCAGTAAAAGCTCCGTAAGCTCCCTCTTCTCCCGGTATGTCCTTAGGCAGTTACTATAAGGCAAACGTAAATATGCACAATGCTCCATATGGCTTTCATATATCCCGTTTTTCTCTTTACAAATAAAAATGTCAATATCCCCGCAATACATCCCCTTATATTCCTGAAATTCCTCTTCCAACAAAAACCAGCGCATAGCTTTGGCAATATTCAAATTTTTCAAAGCGGCTGAGCTGATTTTCATATTTTCATTTGGAATATTCCGGATTTCAATCTTTCCCATGGATTCCAGTTCTTTTACCATCCTCCTGCAATTTTCCCTTAAGGCCCGGTCCACATAGATGTAAATGTCATATTCCGGATATTCCTTTAAGAAGCTATAACAATAATATGGGATAAAGGACTGATACTTTTCTCCGAATACATAAGTCACTACACACATTTTTTTCATACAACGATTTCCTTTCTCTCCCTGCCGCCTTTATCCCCAGACGAATCGAAAAGGCACCATCCACTGGGACGTCTGAATCAGATACAAATACATCAAAAGGGGAACCCCATAGGTCACCATACGCACAAATCTCTTTTCATCCGGCTTGATGCATTCTTTTATGGTATTGCCGAATAAAATCAAAAAGGGAAGAGAAAAATATTCCACCATCCTTCCCCACAGGGGAAATTCCAACGCCAGCATCTGCATCAAGACCGTCAGCCATGCAGTATGCACCAGCAACCTCATACTCTTTATTTCCATCTGTTTTTTCCTATGAAGCACAAACAGAAAAACAAATATTCCCATAACCAAATACAAAAGCAAGAGCGTTCTTCCATCGCTGCCAAAATTCATATTTCGGTATTTTTGCGCATACTCGGGCATTACCCGAAAGATCAGCTCCATAAAGGGGCCTTTACAAATCAGGACCAACAGCAGCAGCCCTCCCACCCCCACAGCCTTCTCCCTGGAAAGCTTCCATTGAAAAACAGGATAGAGGGGCAGGGCAATCCAGGCTGTTTTATGAAAAAACGCGGCCAGAAGCACCAGTAAGAGATACTTCCAAAATTTCTTCTCCGCTGCAAAATGATAAGCTATCAAAATGACAGACAGGGCGATACTCTGCCTCATACGTGTAAATAAGTGCTCATATCCTCCAAAAGTAATAAACAGCCAGACACTTAACACAGGATCATAAGCGTATTTTTTCATAAAAAATACCACGCCTCCCAAGGACAGTACCCCGCACAGAACAATCAGGCCTTGATATTCTCCCCCTAGCCTTCCCACAACCGCAATCAGCATCACAAAACCCTTTTCAATGTCCGTATCCTGAAAAATTTCCCGTAAGCCCAGATTTCTGTATAGCTGGAAATACCGTTCATAAGCCTCGTAATCAGCTCCCATCCCTTCCCCCTTTAAGGCTATTAAAAAAAGCAGGCACAAAAAGCAGGCAGCAAACATAAGGTTTTCCCTTTTTCTCAAGACATACATAACAGCACAAACAAAGCATAAATAACTCACATAAAATATCATAGTCTCCCTACCGCCCTTTCAAAGGCAGCTCCCCTCTTCGCTTTCCCCTTACAAATCTGCAATTTTACCGATATAGGATTCCAGCTGTGACAAAATCACCGGCTCCCGGTATCCGGCCATGGTCTCTTTTGCTTTTTGGGAAAATAATTCCCGCATATCTCTATGCTCTGCCAAAATCTCCATTTTGGCCGCCAGTTCCCCTGCATTTCCAGTCTCAACCAGAAATCCGTTTCTTCCAGAATGAATCAAATCCCCTGGCCCTGTGGGGCAATCTGTGGAAATGCAAGGCGCTCCCACCGCCATGGCTTCCATCAATGCATTCGGCATTCCCTCATAATCGGAAGACAGCACAAAAATAGTCGCCGACTCATATTTCAGAATAATCTCTTCTGTCCTCTCAAAGATCTCAATGCAATGCTGTAAGCCTGCTTTTTGGATTTTTCTCTGCAGATGTTCTTTTTCCGTCCCATCTCCATAGATTTCCAGCCGCCAGTCTTTATGCTTTTTATAAAAAACCTCAAAAGCGTCGATTAACATGACATGATTCTTTTGGCTCTCTAGTCTTCCCACAGTCAAAATCACTTTCTGGTTTTTTTCCCAATGATTTGCGCATAAAAACGCTTCTCCTACTGGATTGGCTAAAATCAACGCCTTCTTTTGTACTTTTTGTGGAAAATATCTCATCTGGTCCTGATTTTGAAAAATACATCCTTTCGATACAGCCACAGAACGATTCCTTAAAAAACGCATGAGTTTTCCTCCCGGAGATACAAAGGGATTGTTGCGTATCGTCTCTATTACCCGAATCTTTCCGCCTATAGAAGAAATATGAACCAAAATTCCCACATAGGTTACCAAAGGGATCACAACATCCGGATTCAGCTGATGCAGATAAGCCCTAAGCCTGGCTATTTTCTGAAATCCCCACTCCCCCCGGTACCGATTTTCCGATTCATATAAATAATTGTGAACCACTTTTTCCGATAATTCGTACTCCTTGTTTACCGGATAAAAATTCAGAATATACATCTGATGTCTTTCTGCGAGCCCGTTCGCCCAAATCGACGCCACTCGCTCCGCTCCTCCTCCGGCCATGGTAGGAGTAACAATTAACAGCTTTATATGTCTCTCCATTGTCTGTACACCATTCTTTACTTTAACAACGTAACAAAGGGCTCTTTTTTATATTTATACACAACAAAGCAAATGGCCGCCGCCATCGTCAACGTTACGGCGCATGTTACGACGTTTGGAACCATATTGCCCCTGATCTTCTCATATAATTGAATCATTTCCAAAATCGGCTGATGAAGAAAATAAATCCCTACGCTGTAATTTCTGAAAGCAACTGCCAGGGAATCGGAAATTCTCTTGTCACACCAATACAAATTCATCACCAATATGGGAATGAAAAAGAGAAAGGATAGATACAAAGAGCCGTCGTCTGCAAAAGTTCTTAAGCTGACCAAATACACTTCCGTCAAATATACGATATAGCTGACCAACAGCAGTCCCTTCCCTCTTTTTTTCCAAACTCCGGAGGGCGCCTTTGTAAAATGAACGGCAATTTCTACCCCCCCCCCTAAGAAAAATGCCCCTACAAACAGGCCGTTCCGAGGAGAAACAAATAGCTTTAGATACCCGTCAATGACAGGCTGCAGCAGAGATCCTTCCACACAGAAATAATAGGAATTACAAACTAGCCCAAATAGATACAAGCCCCCAAAGAAAACCATTCCTTCCCTTAGCCTGTTTCGTTTTATAAAAGGATAAAGAGCCAGCGCGCCAACAATACAAGCCTGGATATACCACAGAGCGCCATATGGATAGGCAATCACAGACCGCAGGATTCTGGCTCCAATATATAGAACGCTCTCTCCCCCTGCCAGACTGTTTGCCGTTACCAAGAAGATATTTACTGCTTCAAAAACAATGAGAGGATACAACAGCCGCATACAATAACGCCTGATAATATTCTTCCTTTGCTCTGGATGGTTCACCAGTTTTTCCCCCAGCAATACGCCGGACATTACAAAAAATACAGGAACCGCCAGCCTGAGTATTCCTTTTTCAAGCCAAAATCCCATTGTTCCAGGCAAACTGTCACACACATCCGAATGCAGCGCAACGATACACACTGCAAAAAATATTTTTGCTATATCAAATGAAGCAATTGCCGGCTTCTTTATCTGACTTGAACGATCCGTCTCTTTCATACACTTTCTCTCCGTACACTATATCTGCAGCGTTTTATCCCATAACGCCAATACGCTTTCTGTTTTATATGCGTTTGCAGCATCTAATCCCTGGCTTCTGATCTTTTGGCGCAACTGTGTATCATGAATCAATGTCTCTATTGCATCCGCCAGCTTTGATACATCTCCTCTTGGAACAATCACGCCGTTATAGCCGTGGGTGATTACTTCCTCCACTCCAGAGTAATTTGTGACAATACACGGCAGGCCTAACATCATGGCTTCCAAAAGTACATTGGACATCCCTTCAAATTCTGACGTCTGAACAAAGGCAAATGCCCCTGCAATCTGCTCATGGAGATCTGGGATATTTCCCCGCAGCTTCACCTGATTCTCCAGCTTCAAGTTCTGTATCTCTTCCTCCAAAGCATCCCATAAAGGCCCGTCCCCATAGATATTCAACCGGATCTGCGGGAACTTATCCCGCAGCAAAGCCACCGCCTGAATCATCATCTTTTGATTTTTTTGGGGCTGAAGCCTCCCTGCAGTCACCAATTCCAACCCCTCCTGCTGCCTTGGCTGGGCATGGATTTCAATGGGATTTGGAACAATAAAGCTTTTTTTATAAAGTCCTCTGTGAAAGCAGGATTTTTCATATTCATTCTGGAAAATAATCGCCGACGCCTTTCGATAAATAAAATTGCAGTAACGCTGCGTCCATGCTCCCCGGCCATCCTGTCTGGGGTCATTCCGCTCAGACACATAGATTGGAATCCTCCTGCCTATGGCAGAAGTAAGCACCAATATATTAATTCTGCCAATAAATGACACTACTTTATCCGGCTTTGCTTTTTTGAAATAGCTTCTGATGCCTACAAGCCAAATCGGCAGCCGCCTTCCATAACTGCCGCCTCCCGCCGTCAAGTCTACGATAGAAATCCTTTGGTTCAAGGGATATCCCACCTGGTTATTCAGCAATAGCACAATATCCACATTCCAACCCATTTCACTATAATGATTTGCCAAAATGGAGATTACACGCTCGGCTCCTCCCCGCTGCATTTCACCGATAAAAAACGATATTTTTTTCATGTCAGACGCTCTTCCTCCCATGGGGAAATTTCGGATAAGCTGGACTGGTACAGTTCTTTCATGCATCTTTTTACCCGCTCTTGGGAAAACTTCCTGACATGCATAGAATTATAAGAACCCATACCTTCTCTCAAATCCTGATTTTCTTTTAAGACTTTTATCTTTCCTGCCATTCCTTCCTCGTCGTTTACCGCTACCAGATACCCGCCTTTTTCCTCAATCAAATCCACATTTCCCCGAATCCTCGTAGCAACCACCGGAAGACCGCTGGCCATGGCTTCCATCACAGACCGGGACAGTCCTTCCCGAAAAGAGGTCATGATAAATGCGTCTGAAGCATGTAACAGATCTTTCATATCATTGCGAAATCCCAAAAAGTGCACTTGTTCTTTTACCCCGCACACTTTAGCAAGCCTTTGGAGTTTTTCCAGCTCCGGCCCTTTTCCGCAAATCAGTAAATGGATCTTTTTATCATTACAGCGGGCGACGCTGCGGACTGCCATGCCAAAATTTTTATTTTTCACCAGATCTCCGCTGCTGATCATCAAAAAATCTTTTGGAGAAATGCCCAAAGACTCTCGCATCTTCTCCCGGTTTGTCTTGTCACATCCATATTCTTTTAGGGAAATTCCAACTCCAGGCATATAGCATATTTGTCCGCCCTTTTTTAAATGAAATTTCTGCGCCCGGTTATAGTCCTCTTGATTTATGGTAACCAACACATCTGTATTATGAGCCAGGAAACGTTCCAGGGGATAATACAGCAGCCAGTTTAATAAGGGCGCTCCTTTATAAAAATGAAAGCCGTGAGCAGTATAAATGATTTTTTTTACCCCGGCCCGCTTTCCGCAAATTCGCCCCAAAGCTCCTCCAATGGGGGTATTGCAATGAATCACATCGATGTTTTCCTCTCGCAAAATCTCCATTATATTTTGATAGGCTCTTCTCAGTTCCTTCATGTGAAATGGATTTCGATAGATTTCTGCTCTCCGTAAATGTACCTGTGGCTGGTCGCAGCTGAGTTCAGACGCAAATTTTCGGTTTACCCCTACAAATACCTCACACCCCAGCTCCGCTGCCGTCTCCACCGGAATTTTTTCAAAGCTGGAAATACGGTATGGTTCTCTGGATTCGTACTGTTCCTGATCTGGCTTGGTACTGTTTGCTAAAAACAGATACTTTATCCCGCTCACTGTCTTTCTCCATTCTTGTTCTCAAATTGATCACCCACGGCTTTTCTCATGGCGCTTTCACAACGGCATACCCTTCCAGCACCAGTTCCCCCTTCTGGTTATAGCCTCTGGTGGCAAGCCGCAGAATCCTCTTTTCCTCATTCAGAATCTCCTCAAGCTCTACCTCAGCCGTGACGGTATCCTGAAGCTTTACCGGCCGTAAGAATTTTGTATCCTGCTCCATATAAACGGCGCCAGGCCCGGGCAGCTTCATGCCGATAACTGCAGAAATCAAACCCGTTACCAGAATTCCATGAACAATCCGCTCTCCAAAGATACTCTCCTTTGCCCATTCTGCATTGATATGAGCCGGGTTAAAATCCCCGGTGATTCCTGCAAAGAGACTGACGTCGCTTTCGGTTATGGTTTTTGTAAACCGTTCTTTCTGACCTTTTTTATATTGCATCAGAACCATCTCCTAAATAGTGATGCAGCACATAAGAACTGCCATATACTGTAAACCCTAACTTAATCCAGGCCTTCTGAACCGCCAGGGTATCGATTTGCGTTCCCACAATCACCCCTTTTAAGTCCCCGTGCTCCTGCAGCATCCAGGTAACGCCTTCATGAATCATGCTGGTATACACCCCCAGCCCCCGGCACTGATCCGACACGGCGGACAGTACCAAATGGCCATAAGGATCTCCGGCATATGTCTTTCCTGTAGTAAATCCCACCGGCCTGCCCTGATAAGCAGCAACAATTACCTTTTCTGCAAATCCATGAAAGGAATTCTCCACCCATCTCTCATAGTACTTGTCGCACAGCTCTTTTTTCAGGTGCTTGTCGCAATGGAACCGATCTGCCTGAAAAGAACGTTTGGCAATCTCCTTTAGGGCAGGAAGTTCTTCTTTGCCACAGTCCTGGAGACGGCATATATGATGTATCTGGGGCAGTACTGCCTTTTTCATATCAAATACATACTCTACCAATGTGTCCGCCAAGTAAAATCCTTCTTGCAAAAGCATATTCACAATATGCTTCTCCGGCGACGGAATCTTCACCGTCAAATGGCGATATTCTTCTTTTGCAGCTTCCCTTCTAAGCGCTTTTATCTCTTCCTCTTGAGGCTTTTCTTCCTCCTCCAAAACCACATTCCCCATCTTTATTTGAAAAATATCCGAATTAAATTCATCCTTAATCAGCTTCATTTCCTTCTCCTTTATTTCGATAAACGTTCTTTCCCGCCAAAACCGTCTTCACGGTCTGCCCCAGGATTCGCATATCCAATCCCAGGGAAACATGGCGGGCATAATACACATCCCCTGCAAAACGCTGCTCTAAGGTGGATGCATTTCTGTAAAAAGCCTGACTGTAGCCGGTAATCCCTGGAAGCACTTTCAGCTTTTCCTTTGTGTTTGGGGTATACAGTTCCAATGCATCCGGCAAATCCGGTCTGGGGCCAATCCAGCTCATATCGCCTTTTAAAACATTCAAAATCTGCGGCACTTCATCTATGGACGTTTTCCGCAAAAATTTTCCCACTCTTGTGACCCGGGGATCTGTCTGGGAATTAAAGGTAGTTCCATCCTCATTCCTGATATCCGGCGCATGTACTTTCATACTTCGAAATTTATACATGCGAAATTTCTTTCCGTTTTTCCCCAACCGGTAGGCGCTGTAACATACCGGGCCAAAGTCATCTGCAAGAATGCAGGGAGCCACTACCAAAAACACAAGAAAAAGGAAGGGTAAGAGTACAGCGGATACCACAATATCCAATATCCGTTTTCCACAATTACGATACATGCTTCTCACCCGGTATATTTATTTTTTTCTGGCTTGCCTTTGTTGCATCGTCCCTCATATGTATCACCACATCCTCAAATTGCTCCGCCACATACGCCACATCCTCATCCGTCAGCTTCGTATGCAGCGGCAACGTAATTTCATTTGTAAAATATTCATACGCATTGGGAAAATCCTGAATATCAAACCCAAGATTTTTGTAAGCCGTCATCATTGGCAAAGGCTTGTAATGGACGTTGCAGGAAATCCCCCGCCTGGCCAGCTCTGTAATCATTTCTCCCCGCATCCGGCTATCCGCCCAAGGGATTCTGGTCAAATACAAATGCCCGCTGCTTATCCTGTCCCTTTCATAATGGTTCAAATGATATATCCCCAGCCTGCCGCACATTTTATCATAGGTTTCTATAATTTCTCTGCGCCGGCGAAGCATCTTCGGATACCGTTCCAACTGCTTCAGGCCCAAAGCCGCCATAATGTCCGTCATATTGCATTTATAATAAGGCGCCAGGATATCATACTCCCAGGCTCCCGCCTTCATCTTAGCCAGTGCATCCTTGGACTGTCCGTGAAGGCTCATCAACTGGTATTTTTGGTACAACTCTTCCTCTTCTATTCCGGGAAGATGTTTCCAACAGGCGGCCCCGCCCTCTGCCGTAGTCAGATTTTTTACTGCATGGAAGGAGAAACAGGAAAAATCTGCAATGGCCCCAGCCTGCTTTCCATAACGCTGGGCTCCTAAGGCATGGGCACAGTCCGCTACCACCGCCGCTCTCCCTAAAGCCTCCTGAATCTCATTTGACGGCCGAAACAGATACTTCTTTTCTTCCAGTATCTGAAAAATTCTTTCATAATCACATACCATGCCGCCCAAATCCACTGGAACCACCGCTTTCGTCCGCTCCGTCACTGCAGATGCCATTTGCTCATAATCCATCTCCCAGCTTCCCGGCTTAGAATCAATTAGTTTTATTGTGGCTCCTGTATGCAACGCTGCAGAAGCAGTCGCCGTATACGTATAAGCCGGAACCAACACCTCGTCCCCTTCTTGGATTCCCAGCAGGCGCAGGGTCAGCTCTTCTGCTGCCGTAGCGGAATTCAGACATACCATCCCGTTTGCACCGGAAAAATTTTTAAGCCGCTCTTCCAGCTCTTTGGTTCTGGGACCTGTGGTAATCCAACCGGAGTCTAATGCTTTACATACTTCTTCCATCTCTGATTTTCCGATATCCGGCGGACTGAACGCTATCCTTCTTATTTCCATACTATCTCCCTCATTCCTGATTCCCCGTCCCCAAATGTTTTCGTTTCCCCGAAGGCTCCCATTCCATACCGATAAAGTCCAGCTTCTTCCTGCGTTCTCTGCTGATAACCCCTTTGCTTTCTCTTTGACGCCGGATCCATTTTCCCAACCGGATGCCCTCTTTTGTGGTAAAAGCCACCGGAATATTCAAATCCCCATGAGATTCCCGGTATTGGACAGCGGCATCATAAGACTTCTCCCAAGAAGCGTCCCACTTGGACTCCCAAACCATGCCCAATGCTTCCAGCCTTGCAAACTTAAGAGACAAATCCTCACCTAGATGGACAGATTGGCGTTCTCTTCGCATTTTGGCAAGCCACCGTCCCAAAGAAATCCCGCCTTTATCCACATAATCCCCCGGTACGTCCAAATTCCCATAGGTCTGATAATAGCTAAGAGCAGCATTATAATTTTGTTCCCATAAATACTCTGATACATCCCAAACCATACCTATGTCGTCTAATGCAGCCATCCGTTCCGGCGTCAGGCAAGACGCCTGCTTTTTCTTATAAACCCTAAGCTGGGCCAGCCATTGGCCCAAGGCAATGCCGTGAACCGTCTCCTTTGCTTTTACCAACAGGTTTCCATGCTCCTGATAATAGGATTTTGCTTCTGCAAAATTCCGCTCCCAGACGGCTTCCCAGGCTCCCTGCCACCGCATCCCCAGCTTTCTGAGTCTTTCAATTTGTTCTTCTGTTAAAAGTCCGGCCGCCTTTCCCACATACACACGCCGCTGGGTATCCAGCCATGCTCCCAAAGACAAGCCCTCTGCTGTCACATACCTTTTGGGAACCTCAAGATTTCCATTCCTCTGCCAATACTCTTTGGCTGCTTCATACATTACATCCCAAGAGGCGGCAAGGCTTCCTTCCAGCCTTGCAAACAGTCTCACACAGTCCCTTACCTGATCCGTCACTTGAAAATGGCGGTTTACGATGGCCTCTGTCCGTCCCTGCCCCCGGTACTTTTCAATCGCCGCCTGCATTTCTTCCTTCAGGGCTCCAATTTGAGACAGATTCTCTATATTCATCACAATATCAAAAATCACCCCATGACGTTTTTTGCTGGCAGAGAAAGCCCGGCCAATCTGCTGTTTGTAAATCACCGGAGAAACCGTAGGACGCAGTAAAAGCACTCCGTTTACATCTTCTACATGAATTCCTTCATTCAGCATGTCAATACTAAAAAGCAGCTTCAAATGTCTGCTGCCGTCGTTTTTAAATTCTTGAAACGCACGTTCCGTTTCCGCCTCTCCAGAATACATAAAATACACATGGGGCGCTGGATCCACCAGCCTGAACCACTCCGGAATCTTTTCCATCATTTCTCTCATATGGCTGTAATTTGCACAAAACACAATGTATTTTCCACAAGGATCCGGCATATGCTTTTGAAACATTTTATCCATCCCCTCCGCCAACTCCAAAGCCCGGCGCAGGGCTTCTAAAGCCTTTTGGGCCTCTTGACGCGCCCCTTTGTTTCTAGCCGCCTGCACCCGGGCTTCATATCGCTCCAGATCTTTTTGAAAAGCGTATACAGAAAGCACATATTTGGGGGGATTTAAAATACCTCTTACAATGGCTTCTCCTAATGTCAATTCTGAGGCCACACACCCTTCAAACAATTCCTCCGCCATATCCCGCCTGTTGTCCAGATAACGGATATGGGTAGCGGACAACCCCAGTAAGGGAACGCCGGAATAGATCGCCAACAGACGTTGGACTCCCTGCCCCCACATCTTAGCTCCGCAACGGTGAAATTCGTCTAAAACAATATAATCCGGCTGTATCTCTTTTAGTTCCTCCTCATTCATCAGCATCAGTCTGGCATAGGTGTAAAAAAGAACATTGTCTGTTTCACGTCCGCCTGCCCGCCTCCAGTTCTCCTTTTGGGTATGATAAATATACTCTGACGGCGAAAGCCAGCAGACCGTCTGATCTGGGTGATCCCCACACAACTGGAAGGCCAAAAAGGATTTTCCTGTCCCGGTAGGATGGATGACCGCCGCTTTCTTTTTCCTTTTCATGAGAGCCAGCGCCGCCTCGTAAGCAACACGGTTGTGTTCAAAAAGTATGACGCCCATGTTAAGACCTCCTGAAGGTTCTGCGTATTCTGTAAATGTTGCATAGGTGTAATGAAGTATGCAACTTTATGACAACAAGGGCCGAAACGCTGTTATATTACAGGTTCCCGCCCTTGTCTGACCATTTTTTTGACTGCGAATAAAAGCTGTCCTATTCTGTTTTCTATTTGTAAAACCGCTTTTTGAACGCTTTCCCGGACTGAGCTTTGACGACGGATGTGACGGAGAATAAATTAAAGTCTACGTTATCCCGTTCTGCCCGGCAAAAAATGATTGAAATTTGAATAAAAAAATGTTATGATGGATAACACTATTTGTGCACAATCATCATATAATTGAATTGTCAAAAAAGGCTGCCATTCAGCAAGCAGCCCTAGTTCTATATAAAATATCTGACAACATTTACGATTGCAATTTGAACAACACGAATTCTCCAAATACTTTTTCATAAATGAACAAAACGTTGATTACAAAAAGGAGTGACAAAAATGTGCTTTTACATTGGGATTGAAGACTTAGCGGCAAACGCAATGATTGAACTATTGAAAAAAGGTGGACGGCGATTCCTTACCTACAGTGAAATCGAAATGTACGGAGCAGAGGTGGTTCAGATCTTAAAGGAAAACGGTGAAAAAGCCATTCTTATATTATCCAGGGAGAATACAGATGCACTCTTTAGAAATTATTCGGAATTTTTTGAAGAAAGTGAACAAAACGGAGAAAGGGGTATTAAACTAAGGGATGGCAAAAAAGTTGAGGAATTGATTCAACAGTTTAGAGGATATCTAGCTTTAGATGTATTGTTGGCATTTATGAATCAACGTTCTGTACAAGTTTTGGGAGTATAGTCATGACAGATTGCAAAAGAGTCAAAGATCCTATCTATGGCTATATAAAAATTCCCGTTACTTACATGACAGATATTATTGATACGGCTGTCTTTCAGAGGTTACGCCGAATCATACAGACCAGTTACTCTCCTCTCTATTCCTCGGCAGTTCACAATCGTTTTGTACATTCTATGGGCGTCTTTTATCTAGGAGAATTAACTGTTAATCAACTGTTAAAGGAAATCAAAGAGAAAATTGATCTGCCTATGGATTTAGAAAATATTGGAGAATTATTTAAGCTTGCATGTCTTTTACACGATGTAGGCCACGCTCCGTTTTCTCATACGGGAGAAGATTTTTATCTTGGAAAAAATCATGATTATACCCACTTACATAACAAATTAATCGAAACTATCGGAAATAAAAATTTCTCAGAGGATATTCCCAAAGATTCTAGCGCTGCCGCCGCGCCACACGAGCTTATGAGTGCGATTATAGGCTTATTAGAATTTAAGATGTTTTTTGACAACGTAGAGCAGAAAGAATTTTTTGCCCGTTGTATTACCGGATACAAATATTCAGAAGAAACACTTGAAAATAATATAAAAAATTGCTTTATATCAATGCTTAATTCCAAAGTAATAGATGTCGATAAACTGGATTATCTCATCCGGGATGCGTATCTTACAGGTTTTGACACAGTAAATATTGACTTTGAACGTCTTTTGTCCTCGCTAACAATTTCAAAAGATGGAAATAAGTATAAAATAGCATATTACAAAAATGCGATAAGCGTAATTGAAAATGTAGTTTACGCCCATGATGCGGAACGGAAATGGATTCAGGCACATCCTGTTGTATTATATGAAGCATATATACTACAACATATCATTAGCTATCTGAGTGACAAATTTGACAGCGAGGATAAAAAATTATTTTCACTTGAGTCATTAAGTAAAAAGGGACAACGCTTTCAGAACGGTGTATCCATTTCCCTGTTATGTGACGATGATATTATCTATTTAATGAAAAATTCTTTTCCCAGCGATTTATGCGAGGAATTTTTTGAACGCAGAATACGAAGACATCCTGTATGGAAATCAGAAGCTGAATATAAAGCTTTTGTCTTAACTTTAACTTCCGGCGGCGAATTACTGGAGAAATTTGAAAGAGCCATGAGTGTTACAGCAATGTACCTGATTAAAAGTACAGATTCCTGGGTAATAGATAAAGACTTAATTTTCAAGCTTGAACAAGAAAAAGAGAAACTGAACAATACAACCATGGATAAAGAAACCAAAAGTGTCCAATTAAAAGATAAAGAAATGATCTTAAAAGTAGTTCATTCTTTGAAAAATTATGCGGATGAAATAGGATTAGAGTGTAATTTTGTCATTCTTAAAGCGTCTCAATTTAACAGTGGTTTTGGAAAACCTGATTTTTCGGCAATCAATATCTCTTTTCAAACAAAAGAGGGTGAAAAGTCTGCCGCCGTAGGAGAAATAGTAACTGCCTTGGAAGCGAAAAAACGAGAACGAGACGATTTCTTTTATCTTTTTTATAAGCGCAAAGAAAAAACTGACGCCAATAAAAATAATATAGATAATCAAGAAATATGTAAAAGACTTATTAAAGATGTCGTTTTCTAAAAAAACACCGTTGCCCGGTAATTCCTGCAACGGTATTTTTAAAGCTACACTGAAAAACTATATTGTAAATAAATGGGTTTCCCTTGACAAAATATCACTAAAATGATATAAGTAAGGTGTTTCTAAAAGATGTTAGATTATTTTATGATTGTCTTGTAAGAAAGTTGCATACTTCATTATTCTCCCCAGACTATCCAATATTAATTTTCTCCCTTTTCAAACTTCCCCATTGCTTTCCTCTCTTTTTATAACCTAAAAATGCCGTAATCCGCACATACGCCAAAATAAATCTGAAAAACAATGCTTCCGCAATACACATCAGCACTGCTTTTCCGGCATCCGACGCCCTTAAGGTAATATTATGGGTATAAATTCGTGCAAAAAAAGCGGTCAGTGTCATAACTGCTCCGAACAATGCATAGACCAGATAAAAAAGCACCATAAAACGCACATGAACCAGATTCAAAACCACTGCGGCCACCATGGTAAAGACGCCAAATAATTCAATAAAAGGCGACAGCAGCTCATATAGCAGATAATAAAAATAGGACACGTAACCAACCATCCCGAATTCCCGGTTTAAGAACATCTGCCGATGTCTGAACATACTTTGAAACAGTCCCAGATGCCATCTTCTTCGCTGTTTCATCAGGTCGCCAACCGTGGAAGGCGCCTGGCTCCAGCAAATTGCCCCTGGTGCATATTGGATGCTGTAAGGGAGCTTATTCTTTTGGCAGAATACATGAAGCCTCATCACCAGCTCCATATCTTCCCCCATAGTAGAGGCATCATACCCTCCTGCGCTTATTACTATCTTTTTTTGAAACAAACCAAAGGCGCCAGAGATAATCAAATTGCCGTTAAACTGATTCATCATCAGCCGGGATGCCAAAAACGAACGGTCATATTCCATAATCTGCATTCCTACAATGGGATTCCAGGGCATGTGATAAGTTATCAGCCTTCCCTTTCTCAGCTTCGCACTATTGGAAATACGCACCAGGCCGCCGCAGGCCACAACGTGGTGATCCTCCAAGACAGGTTTCACAATCTCCTTTAAGGAATCCGCCTGGAGTACCGAATCCGCATCCATACAAATAAAATAGGGATACCGGGCCGCATTGATTCCCATGTTCAAAGCATCCGCCTTGCCGCCGTTTTTCTTCACAATCAAAGTCACCAAAACTTTTCCAATCTGTACCTCATACACAGCCTTCTCCTGCTGGCAGAACACTTGCCGCCGGATGGGACGGGCAATCTTTTTCATATCAAATGCATGAACCAATTGCTCCGCCGTTTTGTCAGTAGAGCCATCATCCACAATGACAATTTCATACAGAAGATAATCCAGCTCCAGAAGAGAACGCACCGTGTCTGCCACAGTAACTTCCTCATTATGGGCAGGCACCAGAATGGAAACCGGAACATAGTAGTCCTCATCCAGTTCATTTTTCAAACGATTTCTTCGTTTTTGCCGATATAATTCCAGGGAACCCGCCAACACGGAGCAAAACAGGAAGGAAGAATACATTACAAGATAAGCAATAAAAAAATATCCTACGTAAATCAAAAACCCGCGCATAAATTCCGTCACGTTCTATTTTTCCCCTTTCCTTTGTTTGCCCCACTCCAGCCTGTATTGAAGGATCTCTCTGGCATAGCGATCTTCTCCTTCTATAATATCCATAAATCTTGCCTCCTCCATCCCGGCCCCAGCCAGCGTATCCGCCGCATTATAGCGAACATACCAGTTGGGATGGCTAAGGCATTTCCTTAACGCCTCTTCCGTTTCTTCCCCAGGGTAATTTTCCAAGGTCAAGGCCGTCACTGCCTGGTATTCCCATCCCACCTCCTGCCAACCCCTCATAATAGCCAACAGCATAGGATATGCGGGCTCGTACCGGTATTTTCTAAAATACCGCAAAGCCTCCAATCTGAGTTCCTGATTTCTCTCCTTGTCCTTTAAAAGTTCCAAAAATGCTCTCTCATACCCGCCCTGGCTCATACGGATAAATTGCATAATGGCCAATACATACTCCACGGATAACTCATCCCGGCGCTTCCAGAGCTCTTCTGCAAGCTGTTTTTTGTCCCCCTCAAAAGAAAGCAGTCCATCTGTCAAAAGCTTTCCAGAATGAAACATGCCGTTTTTACTCATTTGCAGAAACGCCCGGGCCACCGCCTCCACATTTCCGGAACGGTATAACACCCGCAGCGCATTCTCTCTGGTATAGACGGAGCTGCTGCCCGCCATTTTCACAAGCATCTTTTTTATCTCGTCATAGTGCAGGCTTTTTCCAATGCCATATACTCCCAGAAGCTTTAACAAAAACGCCTTCTGCATTTCATCCTTCTTTTGATAAACCATTGCCAGATAATAAAAATCTCCTTCGCATGCAGACAAATACGCCGCCGTCTCCCTTGGCATGTTCTCCATCAGTTTTTCCATAGACCAATGAAACCGTTCCAGTCTTCTTACCTTAGAGAGCCTTTTCTGGATCTGTCTATGCTCTTTCTTTCCAATCTGTCCCGTTTCCCCAAAGGCCCGTATTTTCTTTTCCAGACGCAGAAGACTTCGTCCTGGATGCTTTGACCTGCGCCCGTCGGCCGCGTCCAGCCAGATATAACATAGGTTGAACAGCAGCAGACTGACACAGATTCCCATATATACATAAATCAATAGCTGTACGTCCAGCCGCATGTTGTCATCTTCTCTCTTTCCTGGCAGACAGTTATCATAGAAGCTTATGGCTCCTGTATCCAGCAATTCTTAAGGATGTAGTAGGACTGCTTCAGTCTTTGGTGATATGCGACCTTTCGTCCCCAGTTTTTCAATGTAAGCGGCTCCATGGAAATCTCTTCTTTTTGGCTGGTTCCAAGGCCCAGATAAATTTCCTCTACTCTCTGCCCCTCAATTCCATAATGCTCATAGTAATCGTCGTGAATCACGCCCCTGGAGGGATCCTGAAAATTCAAAAGCGCCCAGGGAATCCGTACTTCCGTACAATTACCCAGGGTATAAAAATCAGCCTGAGAATCAAACTCCGGGTCTGTTTCATCTGCAATGCCAAATCGAAGCCGGCCCGTATCCGCCCGCTCAGCATTTCGCAGATTCCAATCTGCCGAATAGACAGGATCGTTATCTAAAACCATCCGGATGGGAACGAATTTCTTGGAATCCTTCTGAGGTACGTCAATGGTATAAGCATCTGCATGTTCTATTCTTTGATTCCACGCCGCCCGCCAGGGATCGTAGTAATCCTGCACCAGGAGCTGGCCCTGGTCTTTTCCTTCCAGGCACAAAAGGAAATCCGCTTCTCGGTCAAATAAAACACCGAAATCTTCACCGCTTTTGCTCCCGGAGTTTGGAGTAATATCCATGGGAATATAGATTCGTTTTGGCATCTCCTTCCAAGCAGGGGCCCATTCCAGCAAAAGGTAGAGATATGCCTCATCCTGCCGGACATACAGGCTTCCCCATTCATTAGAAATCAACGGTTCCTCCCCTGTCCATTCCGAAGGCTCTCCATCCACAACTACCAGCCTCTCTTCTCCTGGTTCAAATGCCAAAAGCCCGCAGCCCTGAGCCTCAGACTGGACATTATGCCAATAAGGTTCCCGTTCTTTATTTGTCATTGGATAAATATTCCAATCGGTCTTAGACCAGTTGTCCTGCCAATCCGAAATGACCATGCCAGATAACCCGGCCCTTTTACATGCTTCATAAAGTCCCACCAGAGCCTCTCCCTGTTCTTGTTCCGTCAAACCATGGGAGGAGGTATGGACGCCGGAAAATTCCTCTTCTATGCTTTTTGTAAGTCCCCGGGCGGAAGAATATCCGCACTCTCCCACAACCACAGGAACACTGTAATACCCCTGTAAAAGCTCCAGATAACCCCCATAGCTGCCTTTTGGCGTAATATCTGCAAGAATGTGAGCCAGACGCCCCTGCTCCTCCTGGGTGAGATAATCTAAAATATCCGGACAAACATCATATAGCTTATAGGAGATAAAAAAACCGCTTAACAACGTTTCCTTGGGAAGAATATGTTCCCCGTCTATCTTGTCGTATTTTTCCAGCTGCACCTCAATCAAATCCTCATAGTCAAAGGGATCCGTCACCGGTTCACTGGCAATGGATACCAAATGCTGATATCCATACTTTACACTCTCATACTCAGTCAGTGTATTCAAAAGAAGCGCCATCATATTTTCAAACTGGCTGGCTTTCTTTGACGCGCGAAACCATTTTCCATCATACAAAGGTTTCTCCCGCATCTGATTGGTATAAGCAGATGTGTCGCCCCGCCACGTGGTTCCAAGAGTGATTCCGATTACCCATTTAGATATATCCCGGCGATACCATCCGCTTCCTCTTGTTTTCCCAAAGGGAAGCAATATATTTCCATAAATCACATCTACTGCATTTTTCATATCCCTCTGAAGCTGGCCATAAAACCCTTCCGAGTATGCATCCTCCTTGGAATCCTGAGCATAATCCGTTACCCAAAGCGCCTGAAGCAGATACAAAGGTTCCTGGCCTTCCTCTTCCCGCTGCATATTATATTCGTACAATGCATCATAAAAGCCGCTGTTATAAATGGTAGGAATCCGCACCGTATTTGCTCCCAGTTCCTGAATCAGCCCAAACCACTCCTGATACTGCTTTTTACTCACCCCATAGTCCGTCACAAAATGACCTGGAATAAAGCTCTCGATATTGACGCCCCGAATCTGAAACGTCTCTTTTTTTCCATGGATTTCATGATAAATTTCTTTTCCTTCCACCCAAAACGGACCCGCCTCAAGGGAACGTTCTCCACCCAGGCGAACATACAGAGAAAAACGGCTGCTGACAAATATCCAGCCCACTCCGCACAAAATCACCGCAATACTAACAATCAAATATTTTTTCATCTTTACGCCTTTTCATTTCATCCATTACCGATTATCATATCCCTTCGTTCTGGATTCGTGGCAATACTGAGACAGGGCGTCTATATGGTTGTCCATCCATCTTCCACGCACTTGAATAAATCGTTTCATATCTTCCACCGCTTCCTCAAAGCTCTTGGGATTTCGCTCAAGGGGAGTCAGCCGTTCACTGACGCTTAGCAACGCCGCGTCAAAGGAATACCCCCATACCATATAATTCCGCTCAATGCTGTCGCCTAAATATGCAACGGTTTTGTCCATATAATCCATCAAATAGTCCTCTGCCAATATGGTTTTCCGAAGTTCACGATAGCGGCGGATTACTTTTTGATTAAAATATGGATCCCCTAACAGCCGGTCGAACCAAAGCCGCTCCACATAACGAAACTCCGAACCGTCCAACTGCTGCGTAAAATAATTATCCAACATGTTATTGTAATCCCATACCGGTCCCATATGGATCTTATTCCGCCGGTCCTTATATAAATAAGTGGAACGGCTGCACATATCATTATTGCACAAAAACTCCTGCAAAACGTAATAATCTACAAACGAATCCACATCAATATACCGCCGGTATCCCCGTATGGGATCCTTATAATCTGAAGAATACAATGTTTTCTCAAATTTGCTGAAATCCTTTGCAATGGAATCGCAGAGCTCTTTTGTCAGCTTCTTTTTACCTGGATAAACAACAGAAAGTACCGCCCGCTCCTCCACCCCTAATACCATACGCAGCGTATAATTACCGAAGGTACTCAAGTCCCTGATATCCTGATTTGCCTTATCCACCCTTACAATATAGTCTGTGTAAGGTTTCCCTTCTTCATACGCATTTAAATTGACTCTCCCTTCTCCTCTGGAAACGGTCTCCATCATCAAATACAGTCCTTGATATGTTCCGTCTAGTAAAACCTCACAGTACCGGACATTGGGAGCATATCCCATCACCTCCGCAGAAAGGTTCATCCACATATAATTCCGCATCAATGTTTTATCCAAAAAAGGCCCATGGAGCGCCCATTGGTCATGACGGCTCATTCCCATCATTTCTTGAGGATTCTCCTTCCCCTCTTCGTCCACCAGCTTTAACAGATAACTCTTCTTACTGAAATTCCTGGAAGAATTTCCCCGAATCCGGAAACGGGCCTTTGTCTCTACCGCCGCCTCATCCCCTGCACGATTTTCAGACGTGCCGGAATCTATGATTCTGACGGACGTCAGAATGGTTGCCTCGCCATCCTCACTCAGCTCCGCTCCCAGCTTCGCCCCATTGGGATTCATAAGCCAGTTCCCTGGAATTTTTTTACCCCCAGTGTATATCTCCACAATGGGAAGATGGGTAACCAATTTCTCCGGTTCTGTGGTAATCACTGACTCCTGGGACTGTTTTTCCCAGGTCAAATGCTGATGCACCCGGGCCGCGCCGGTACCCGGATTTTGGCTTACAGCCATTACCAGCAGAAGCATTCCGCAAACGGCCATAAGGCTGATGATCTTATACCTCATAGCTGTTACCCGCTGATCTCATCATTCTGGGTTACGATATTCACATATTCCATTTTCTCAATCTCATGCAGCGCCTCTGTAATGGTCTTTTCTTGTTTTTGATTTTCCAGATATGCCCGCCTTGTCATCTCATAAATCAGTTCCACCGACTCCTGGGTGGTATTTTTTACCCGCTGGGACGCCCTTCCCCTAAATCCCTGAAAAATTACGGCTTCTATCCGCTGTTCCTCACTTCTTGGCCCCCGAATCACCAAAAGCATCCGGTTATCGTTTCGCACCCGCCCCAAAGCCAATAAAATGAAAAACACCACGCCGCTGCCCATCACCGCCATGGTATAATCTCCTACTCCGCAGCAGATTCCCACAATAATTGTCCAGAAAATGTATGTGGTATCTCTTGAATCTTTGATGGCTGTACGAAAACGAACAATGGACAAAGCGCCTACCATACCCAAAGACAGGGCAATATTGTTGCCGATTACGGTCATAACCGTAGCGGTCAGAACTGTAAGGGTAAACAAGGATACATTAAATTTTTTACTGTACACCGTCCCTGCATGAGTA
The DNA here is from genome assembly GCA_946549035.1 of uncultured Lachnospiraceae bacterium. Lineage (GTDB taxonomy): Bacteria > Bacillota > Clostridia > Lachnospirales > Lachnospiraceae > 14-2. The sequence goes on from CAMNQH010000014.1 coordinate 27,705, forward strand.
ATATAATAGGACAGATAAATGCATCCCCCCAAAGCCACGCTCACCATAACATGCAGAACCATTTCCTCCGTGGTAAGTGTTCCGCTCTGTTCCAGCATAGAATAGATGATTTCTTTCATTTGTTTCTCTCCTTCGCCCAAAACGAAAATGGTTTTACCATGATTAAAACAAATAATGGAGGGACACGCTTCTGCCCAGACAATACTTGCCCACCGACGTTTCACTTTTTTGTATCCTGTGAATGGCGTCCCGGATATAGCTTAACAAAAATCCGTTGTATTTCACTTCAAACACAACCAGATAGGGATCCCACACCGGATTCAGCCCCGGATTATGGGCAAACATATCCAGATTCGTTTCGCTTGCCGCAATATGATGGTCAAAGGTCAGCCGAATGCGGTTCTCTTTTGCAACAAAGGCTTTTCGACGATATTCTACCACACACTTGGGGCGGTATGCGTACATCTGCATGATGCTAAAGCACTCTAGGGCGAACTCCTCCGAGTAGCCCAAAAGCGCTTCATATCTGCCCTGTATTAGTTCCATGGCGTCCTCTCTGGAAACCTTAAGAGAACGTTTTCGCTGATTCGCTCCTTGTTTCTGCTTCATTTCAAGGACGGCAATCGGATCCTGGGGATGATAAATCCGTAATCTGATTTTTCGCCGTACCTCCAGTCCATCCTCTTTTTCGTAAAAATCCTTTTCCCAGGGCGTATCAAAATACAGGCTGCGCACCGTATAGCCATCCCTTCCGTTATGAGGATCTTCCATCAATATTTTGGAAAAATAGCCGCTGTATCTGTAAAATTCCTCCAATGACAACAAAAACTTCCGCTCATTTCTCATGACCTCATTCATCGTCCATCTCCCCAAAAGCAAAAACCGCTATTTTGCCGTATGTTCTTTCAACACATAGCAAGCCCGTCCATTTTCTTTTGCTTCGTATAGTACCTCGTCCGTCTTTGCTAGTAAATATTTTACATTTTGCGGAAAAACAAATTGATATGCGCCGATACTGCAGCTTACTTTTTTGTCCTTCCATATATCGGAGATACTTTTCAAAAATTGTTCTAAACGCTGCTTTAATTCCTGCTGCTTCATTGGCGTTTCAATTATAACGGCGAATTCATCTCCGCCGATTCTTCCTACCTTTCCAGTATTCCCAAGAATGCTCTGTAAATGCATGGCAATCTCTCTCAAAACCTTATCTCCCACAGAATGTCCAAATGTGTCGTTAATTGTTTTAAAATAATCTACATCCACAAATAAAAACCAGCCGGTTCTATTCTGCCCTGGGCTGTTTGCTTTTTGCACTTTTTCACAATAATAAAAAAACATTCTTCTTCCCATGATGCCCGTCAGTTCATCCAGCTCACCTTTATATTCTTTATAAGACATATATTTGTAAATCGAAATCAATACAATGATTGAAATAAACATTAATGACAGAAAAGCGATTAAAAACTGTATCTGCAAATGCAGCATATCCCCTAAAATCGTATCTGATACAGATACGCCGTGCTTCTCCAGCATATAAGTTTCTCTTTGGGAAAAATAAAGCGTAGCAAAAACCGCCATACAAAACAAAAAGAATTCAAATACGGCAAAAAACAAGTTCATTTTTTTCGATGCATAAGGATTATCTATGGTATGATTCATGCATTCCCGGATGTTTTGTATTGTATGACTTTCCCAGATTGCCAGCATAAACTCCACGATGATAACACAAGCGATCACAACGAAGGCATCATTCAGCTTCCAGCGAAACGCCGAATAGTAATGATACCCAAGTTCCGGAAACAAAAATCCCATCCCAGTATAGACGATCAAGGAATGTACCTTGGGGGCAACCGCCGAGAGCGCTCCCGCCCAGATACGATAATGCCTGCTTTTTCTGGCTATCGCAAAGGCAATCCCCACCAAAAGGCCAAACAGCATTCTGGTTCCAACCCCCAGCAAAATACTGTTTACGGGAGAACCGCTATAAAGGGGAGAAAAAATCGCATCTGCAGGCATAACGTAGGTAGCAGAAGCTTTATACATACTGGCGGTTCCAAAAATGGCCGCCACAATTACAGACTTCCCTGGATCCAGGAGACAAGCCGTTACCAGAATGGGAATATAGGCAATCGTAATAGAAATCGGAGGGATATGGATATACCCCAAGAAAGTAAAAGACATTAAGAGTTCTATTGCAATAAAAATCCCAAAAGAATACCGTTCAAAACAAGAATCATTCCTCATTTTTCTCTCTCCTTTATCACAACTACTGCAGCTACTGAAAAAGCACCCTGTTTGGAGCATTTTATATTTCGTATAAAATGTTTTTCTTTCTCTACTCCAAACGAGATGCTTTCCTAAAAAATTATATCATATCAACGCAGCTTTTCAAGATGGTTTTCACTATAACGGCAATTTCTTCCCCGGACGTTTCTTTTCAAAAAATAAGTCTACTTCTTTTTTTACAGATTCCGTGGATAAGGACTTCAGCAAATACCCTTCCGGCTTCAGGGCTATGACCTGTCTTACGCTTTCCTGATCCACCGTATTGGTTAAAAAAATAACCGGCAGATCCATGAATTCTTTTTCAGAACGAATCATTTCCAGCACCTGCCTTCCATTGCACACAGGCATCTCATAATCCAGCAATATTAAATCCGGCCTGCTCAGGGTAATACTTCTGATTGCCGACAATCCTGACTTTACCGTAATGACCTCATAATCACTGCTCAATAGATTTTGCATCGCCTTGAGCATAAAATCTGAATCATCTACTACAAGCAGCTTCTTTTTCTTGCTCGCTGCATGTTTCTCTTCTTTATTCTGATTTAAGTATTTCTCCACCTCCACCATGGCGTTTTCTGTCATAATGGAAATTCCGCCCTCTCCCTGGATCCGCTCCGTGGCTGTGACACAATATGCAAAATATCCCTTTCCCGTATCAAACAGCAAACTGAACTGAGGACTTTGCTTCTCATAAACCCTCTGAAACTGCTCATAGGTCAGCAGCTGCTCCTCCTTTATCTCATATTCCTCCGAGGACGGAAAATATCTAATCGCACGTTCCACAAGCTGCTTTGCTACATACCTGGCCACATTCATCAGCATAACGCTGATGGCTTCTGCTTTTAAGTCCATCACGCTGCCAATGGTACTAACAATTAACTGCTCTTCAAAAACCAGGAAGAATTCCAATCTCTCTTCTTCCCTGTTACTGTAGATCAAACGATAATAGATGCCGTCTCCAAACCGTTCTCCCCCATAACAATCACTAATCAGCCGGGCTTCAAGCTGAAACATACGATGCAAAAGACTGGCAAGCGTCTGCCCCATCACTGTCTGTTCCTCCTCTGGAAGAAGATTTTCCCAATGCTTGACCATATCTCCGTTCACAATCATCCGATCCTCAATCAGAGTATGTCCGACCAGCCAGCCTGCGCAGACCCCAAGAAAATGATTAATGGAATTTTCTGAATATTCTGTCTGTTCCAACTCCTTCTCAAGAGCCGGAAGCGTTCGTTCCCGAAAGTTTTTATGAATGCGCTTATGGGTCTCCAGCCCCGGATACTCAATGGAAGCCATATATGCTTCTTCATCGGTAAAATGCTGAAGCGTATGATCCTTAAAATATTTGACCGCCTCATGGCAGACCCAATGGCTTTTGTCCACCTGCCGTCCCAAATCAAACAATCTATTTAAAATATGAAATAATTTCTCATGCTCCTTGTCAATAATCTCTATTCCAATATTATACCTTTCATTCCATATCAGTTGATTTCCCATAGTAATTTCCCCTTTTCCAATGCAATTTCTACTGTGAATACGTTAGCTTTCAAATACCTGCTCCTTTATAGTATTCCTGCACTTCAAAAAATCCCCATTTATTACTGTTTTTCTAAAAATTTTGTAAAAAACCGTGTGTCCCCCTTGTTCACCGAGGGTATCCTAATGTGCTTCCAAACATTGACCAGACATAGCTTAAACTAGTTCAGATATAACAAAATCAGGACTTCTGCTCACATCTGATGCGGCAAAAGCCCTGATTTTTGATTGTCACAATATCCTATGGAATTCATATGGAACTAAAACCATGCAGGTTAGATCTTCTGCTAACAAACATATACTCTGTTCTGACACTTTAGCACGGTGCGACCCTAGTGCGTTTCTGCCGCAGGCTACTGTCAAAACGCACTAGGGTCGAATACCGTGCGAGTGACGCAGAACATTGTGGTGAAATGACTATAAACAACAACCTTGGAGCTACCCCAAAGCAATCAGACCAGAAAATCTAACCTTTTTTCTAAGTGTATCACATATTTTAAAAATGTCAACTAATTATTTCCATTTTTTTATTAAATTGTTTGAAAATCCGCCGTATCTATACTATAATTTAATATAATAATGTTGGAATCAAAAGGTATTTTGCCCCTATCATACCAAAGATTCTGGCGTTTCGTAAACGCCGAAATATGTTAATTGACAGAAAGGAAGAATTATGAAGAATTTCACATCCGAGGAACAACAGCGGCTCTGGAAATTGGATGAGCCGCCCATTCGAAAAATCCTGCTTTGGGGCTTAGACAGCCAAAACAATCCCTGCTTGCTGATTTTGTATGGAATTCAGGAAATTGAACGGGAGCTGAGATCCTCTCCCCGTTCTTATTATGCAGACGCATACCTGTTAAAGCCCAACGTGACCTATACAAAATACGCTATGTTTCATGGAATCAACGGACATCTGCCCTCGATTCCCAATACCTACTACTGTGAAGAAAAGAATGTGCTCTGCTACAGTAAAGGCTATAAAACCGCCCGCAGATACTGGGACTATGACTCAGCCACCGGCTGGCAGCAGTATCTGGAAATTGATAAGCAGTATATCATCCAAGAATTTTATGACGTAGAACAGAACATTGTTTTCAATTATTATGAAGAAAAAAATTATGCGGACTATGCCGCTTATTTAAACGCAAATCACATTCACTTTAAAGATTTTACATTAATTGCCCAGCCCAGCGATCTCTTTGGCTTTCCGGCAGACAGCCCTTATATGGAACTGCTTATTAACATGTGCTCCAAAGAACGGGTATACACCAGAAAAAAATACTTGCGCCAATGGATCCATATGCAGCCTTCCGTAGAAGAATATAAACAACTCTTAAAAATTGCAAGCGTGGAGCTGGCATGCGGGATATTCCAGGAGCTTACTATGGCAAAGAATCCGATTTTATTGGAAACTGCCAAACAAATGGAAGAAAGCAATATACTCTGGGCAAATGCCGGATACCACGGCGGGCTCAAACGCTGCGCCAGACAATATATCGCCCTGTTTGATGAGAAGCTGTTGTGGAAACAGAAAGAATTTATTTACCGGACGCTCCCTGAAATGGATTTTCATATCAAGCACTTGAAGCTAAACGGCCAAAAATTAAAGGGGCAGGCACTGAAAGAATTTTTGGACAAACCCAACGCCTATCAGAATATTCTGTATAGCTTCGGCAGCCAAAACCTCTATGAAAAAAATACATATACAGACGGCAAAAATATAAATTCCATCGCCTTCAAAAACACTGTCCAGACGGCAATTTCCTATGAAATGGCTGACGCGGTGGGAAAGATCGCCTACTATCTGGACGCTCCAAGAACTGCCTGCTATTTCAAAGGAAGCGGCAAAAACAGCGCCTATCAGTATTATGTACGCTATCTTAGAAGAACCCTCGATGCATACCGGGCCACGGACGAGGAAAAATTTATCACAGCCGCCCGGGAAATGCTGACAAGCTATACCGACCTGGATCATTTAGACATATATTATAATGATATTTCTTATAATTACTTCTTTTACAGATATTTTAGAGAACTCATATTAAACGAAGACGCCCCTGGGCATCTCCTATGGAGCCGCCATCTTCCAGACGTGTTCTTTATTGCTCAGAACGCCAAAGCCTCACGAGTACATGAGTTCTGCTACACGATTTTAAAAAAGGCCGCCTCAGAGCGCCGGCTGGACTCCTTAGATCTTAAAACTCTGATTGCCCTTTCTGCCGTCCCATATGAAAAAACAGCAGCCCTATTCCAAAACATCCTGCTGCCAAAACTAGAAGAGCAAACGGTGTTTGACCCGGAAATTATGATTTCCTTAATGAACACCACATCAGAAACATTATGGGACGCCGCCAAACACTATTTTTCACAGACCAACGGCAAATTCCAGCCCCAGGACATTGCAGATTTTCTATTTTTAGATACCTTAGAAACATGGGACAGCATTTTGAAGGAAAACATCGCCCATTTTACCATCCCGGAATATACGGTTTTTCTGAAATCTATTGCTGAAAAAAGAGCGCTTTTTTTGGAGCGTCAAATCCAACTGTCCCAGCAAATTACAGACGTACTGTTAGAATCCGCCGACAAATTAAAGGAAGCAACCGCAACGGAACAACAAGAGCTGCTGCGCTATTTTACCTCGCTCCTGCTAGGCCTGCAAAAGCTTCCCGACTTCCTCTTTGATCTCACGGAAACCATTCTCTTTTCCACGCCATACGACGTGTTAAGAGATACCCTTAAGGAGATCAATTTCACCCATAACAGGATTTCCGAAAGAGAATTCAACACCGTTTCCTTGCTGAAATCATGTAAAGAGGATACTTTGCCAAAGGACAGCTTGATTCTGTCTGTTTTAGAAACAGGCTCAAAAAGGCTTGTCAAGACGCTGACAGAGCTGATTCACCGTCACCAGGCCCTCCTTCCCCAACGGACTTCTACACTGCTGCTGCTTTTTGAATGTAATGTCTATTATTTAAACCAAATCGCCCAGTCTGTGTTTGAAGGCTTAAAGACAGAGCAAAGAGAAGCAGTCCACCTTATTTTACTTGATTCTCCTGTGGAAAGAGCTTATCAGTACGGCCTGAAAAAGGTTGACGACTGGTACGAAAACAAGGTGCCTACCAAATTTATCACACGTATGATGGAACACCCCTGCGTAGAGGTAAAAGCTTATCTGTCTCAAAAAATGAACTACGCCTTTTCCGAATTAAAGGAAACAAACCCGGATTTATATCTTTATTATGCAAAAACACTGCTTTATCTGCCCAATAAGGTTTCAAAAAGCAAGGAACAAGTGTATCGCACCATCCCCCTGTTCTTGAAATATTATCCCGAAAAGCGGCAGGAGCTGGAACAGATACTTCTTGATCTTGGAAGCACAAACAGAAAAACAGATTCTGAAAGAGCGCTTGTGGCATTTGCGCAGATTCAGAAGGAGGTCAGCGGTTTATGAAAGTAGGTTATCAATATGCAAGCCCTTCCCGATGTACACGGGCCGACAATCAAACAACTTTGGGGTTAAGCCCCGACTTATCTCGCGATGAAAAGGTATCCTTCTGCGGAAAGCTGAAGCATCCTTTAGTATTCCGGGACGCTATGCTTATGCTGAGGGAAATCGTTATTTCCGATACGAGAAAGAAGACAAAAGAACGAACGGATTATTTTACCTGGCTTGACGAAGAAATCCAGCGTCGTGTAAAAGCCCACAAGGAGTACATGCCCCATGTAAGAGAAGCCTTGCAAAAAGAAATGGATTCCTATGATTTCCAGCTAAATCATAAAAAAAACGAGCTCAACCAGTTATTAACGATACAGAAGAATTTACAAAAGCAGATTGATCAATACGACGCCTGGAAAGATTATTACAAAATTGAGCGGAATTTTTGGAAGTTTATCAAGGACAGAGATTACAGCTTATGGTTTGTATTAGATCCTGTCATTACGGTGCATAAGGACCAGGTATCATTTGAAGCCTTTTCCCTGGACGAATCCACTTATGGCTGTCTGTCTGTGTCTATGGATGAATTTGATTTATTACAGACGCCAAAATTAGGAACGACGAATATTGACTTTTCCGCCAAATTAGAAAAAGAAATGCAGCGGTTTAGAAGCTATACCGACGTTACATTGTCCGTCAATCCAGAAGGCTTTTCCATCGACAACGAAATTGTACCGGAATATATAGAGAAAAAAATTGATTTACCGGAAACATGGATCAAGGGCTTTAATGAAGTATCTGCCGCCGCCGCACTATCGGGAATCGAATTAGCGCTTTCCCCCTCTGACATGTACGACATCTGTGCATTCTTGAGAAAGCACAAAGAAAAGAAAAGTCCTCGTTACATGAAATGGATCTTAGAGCCGGGACAAAAAGTTCAGATTGTATTTGAGCCCTTTGGCACAATCCTTACTTTAAACGCTGTTTATGAGGGCAGCCAGAGAAGAGAAGAAAAAATCTGGGGCAGAAGACGCTGGCTTGTGGTTGAAAAATTAATTCCCCTGGCGAAAGCGTTTTATGTGCGTATCCTGGGATTTGGTATGCCGCAGTTTATCCGGGCAGACATGGGTACGATGCAAATGACCGTGGGTTTCTCCTCCTGGTCTTCCAATGACTGGGTCAAAGGAACGGCCTTTCACATTATGGCGGGATTTACCGGGGAAGGCTGTTATTCCAGCATCTATAAGCTGCTGAAGGAGCAGCGTTGTTTGTCCATGGACGAGATTTCCAGCTATCTTCCCGACCAGAAAAGCGACAAAATCAAAGCCGGCGTGGGCATGCTGTTTCGGCGTGGAGAAGGTTATTATGATTTGCTTCACCACAAGGTGCGTTTTCGCCATTTATGCAATACACCCATTCCGGAAGAGCTTTATGAGGTTTCTAATCTGGAGCTTGACGTAGAAAAAATCAGTAAATTGACCTTTGACAATATGACGGTGCGCTATTCCCATCGGCAGGAATTTATATTCACAACGACATACAAAGAAAAGGGCCAGGAATCTACCACCGAACTTGTGATTGACCAGGATGGTCAGATTACGAAAATTGACTGCAGCTGCCAAAAATTTAAACGAGGCGAACGGAACCTTTCCGACCCATGCGCTCACATTCTCGCGCTTTACGTCGCTTCTTATAAATTGTTAAAACTAAAAAATCTGGAATATGAAAAAGTATATAAAATCAATGATATTATGGAGATGTTGCTATAATGGATACAAAAGCCGAATATAGAAATCTAGTGAGCAATATGGGTAAAAAAGAATTTACCTTTCTTAAAATGCAGGAATATGGATTTTGGCCCAGCCATCTGCCAACGCCTTACGAGCGCCAGCAAAATGAATCCGCCCAAGACTATGAAAACAGGAAAAAGCTGCTGGAAGAATTTCAAACGCTTTCTGAAAAAATATCAAATACCTGTCGGGAAAAAGCCGAAATTGAAAAAAAGCTTTCTCATTTAAAAAAGCAATTCCAGGACACCTGGGATTATGAAAAAATTCGTTCTGTTGTGGCACAGGAAATCATGAAAGAATCCATCGCCCGGCGAGCTGAGAAAAAAGCTGAGCGCGAACGACAAAAGCAGTTAAAATCAGAAGCGTGGAACAAGCGGAAAGCAGAAACCATTTTATTTATTGGCAAAGGCTATTCCAATCTATTGGGAAAAAAAGAAACAAACGTACAAAAGCTACAGGAAAACAATATGCCTGTGATAGAAACAGACCGGGAACTGGCGGATTTTTTGCAGCTGGAATATAAGACGCTGCGTTATCTGACATACCACCGAGACGTTGTTACCTTCGACAATTATTACCGTTTTGAAATCCCGAAAAAAAGCGGTGAAATGCGTCAGATTGCGGCCCCGAAAGCACATCTAAAAGCGGCCCAGCGTCAAATACTAGACCAAATCCTGGAAAAAGCAGAAATTTCAGATCTGTCTCATGGGTTTACCAAATCAAGATCTGTTATTACCAGCGCAAAAGAACATAACACAAGTCCCGATTTATTGATTAATATTGATCTGGAGAACTTTTTTCCTACCATAACCTTTGAACGTGTCAGAGGCTTGTATCAATCCTTCGGTTACTCCGGATACATCGCTTCGCTCCTGGCCATGCTTTGCACTTACTGTGAAAGAATGCCCCTTGAGCTAAAGGGCGAAATCAAATATATCAAGACCTCCCACCGGATCTTGCCCCAGGGCTCTCCGGCAAGCCCTATGATTACAAATATTATTTGCAGGACCATGGATAAGCGAATCTATGGATTATGCCAAAAGCTGGGGATAACCTATACGAGATATGCAGATGATATGAGCTTTAGCTACACCGGCGACACTAACTCCCTGGCCATCGGAAGTTTTTTAAACAGCCTCCAAAAAATCATAGAAGCCGAAGGCTTCCATATGAAGAACGAAAAAACCCATATCTTAAGAAAAAACAACCGGCAATATATTACCGGCATTGTCATTAATAACGAGGAAATCGGCGTTCCTAAAAAATGGGTAAAAATATTAAAAGCTTCGATTCACAATGCACAGAAATTAAAAGCTTCCGGCGGCTCTGTATCCCCTCAGACCATATCTGAAATTACCGGAAAAATTGCATGGCTGAAAAGCGTAAACTCAGAAAGGTATGAAAATATCATCTGTCAGGGTACAGAGTTCCTGAAGACCTTAAGCTGATTTCGACTGTTTTTCATGGATTTGTTCCATGCATGACGGGGAATTGTGGTTTCCAGCCTGCGTATCGTTTGCTATTTTAGGTTAGGTTGTTGTATAAGAATAAAAGCCAGGGAGGATTCCTGGCTTTTATTCTTATTACTTTTTAAAAAAGCTATTTCCCTGATTTATAACCATAATACAAATATCTGAACTCCATTTACACTGTCTGAAGCCCTACAAGCAACTCTATCTCTGCAATATCAAGCCCTGAATATTTTGCAATTTTATCAATCGGCAATTCACCATCCTGCAGCATTCTGAGCGCCGCCTCTCATCACCAGAAAGTTCTATAATGGTACGTTTGTCAAACGCCCCAATAATCCCTTCCTGCTCCAGTTTATCAAGTCTCTCCAAGATACTTCTGTACTCTGCTTTCAACTCTGCCAATCTCTGTTCATTACTATTATACACCTTAAAGTTCTTTTCATGTGAAAAAATATAAAACGGAATTAACAGCAACAAGCCCTTTGAAAAAATATCTTCCAGAGTATATTCCTGCACCTTCATAATCGGTACATCATACTCCACAGTACCACCCGGAGTTTTTATTCTATATCGCATTTTATCAGGTGTCTTTTTATAATTCCTTAGATATTTTCATTCAATTTACCCTACCCCTCTCATTTCTACCCCGGCAAATTATCCCTCACACACAGCGCCCCATACCTCGTTGATGTCAAGTAATTGTCACGAACTTTTTTCACTTTTTTAGCGATCAAAAGTCCGCAAATCCGCATAACTCCGTTAGGGTGATGGGAAATCATTGCTAAGCCGTTTTCAAAGCAAAATCTTCCTACTCTCCATTTTCAATTCCCAACAATAATTTATCAAAATCACTTTGATATACCCCATCCTGAATAACTCTATACTTTTCAAATTCACTTTCTGCAAAACTTTTGGCAATTTCAGCAGATACCTTTCCTTTATTTCTCAATATTTCTTCCTCATTGAATTCAAGAAATATATCCAGTCTTTTCGCCCAATCTTCCATTGTCATGGGAATCTTCCGCCTCGCCTGTCTTTCTGCATAGTCAAGATACATAGTAACAAACTGGTTTAAATCCTGCGATTCTTCACTCGTCAGATAATTCTTTGCGATTCTTACATCTGCTTTCACTATTTTACCCATTGAGGCATTTTTCCAGGAGGTCAATCCCATATGCTCTTTTCTATGGTCTGCACACTCTACAATCACTTCTGCAGCCGTATGTTGATGAATTGCATAATGCAGCTTGTTATGCACCATAGCAAAAAACTTTTGAAGTAGCTGCCATAGGCGAATAGTCCACTGCCTAAATTGAGTTGCACGGATCGAATTCATTCTATAACCCACAGAGATAATCACATCAAGATTATAAAATTTCATCATATATTTTTTACCATCAGAAGCAGTTGCCGAGGATTTCTCGGTAACTGCTTCTGCACTCAGCTCTCCACTAGCAAAAATATTTTTCATATGTAAGCTGATATTATCTGTTGAGTAGCCGAAAAGCTGAGCCATGCTCTTTTGTGTCAGCCATACATCTTCATCATGAACTCTGACCTCTATACCATCTTCCCCATTCTGTTTTGTAAATATAAGAAAATCAACGGTACTGTTTCTAATCTGAATTTTTTTCCATAAAATCACCTATCCCTGTTATGACAGCTTTATTATTGCTATCTTTGCATGTTCCTCCAACCAACTCTGTTATTACCAATATATTTCGCCCCGGAATCACATCTTGGCAGAATAAATCGTTCCATGGCTTTATTTAAATCCTCATTTACCATAAAGGGAATAGTCGCCTCTACATGAACTTCATTTCATCAAGTGGAACACATGTCATACACATATAGGGAGGTTCCTCCCAGATTATTTCCGGCAGTTTAACGCAGAGTTCCCGGAGAAATTCCTCTGGAAGCGGAATCTTTTTCTTTTTTCTCACAAACTCCATTAATTCCTGCTCGGTCGGGAATGAAAAAGTCTCAGCTCCTTTTTAATAATAAACTGGAATATCTGGATAACATAGATATGACTTTAGTGAGTTTCCAATATTATTTGAAAGGGGCTCCTTTATCCTGACTGCAATAGAGGTGCCGACACTCTAACGAAAATTTTCCGTTTCCTCAACATCTGCACATGGCATAGACGTTCCCCAGTCACCCTTTTCTTCCACTGCAAGGCTATAATAGCCTTTTGTTCCTTTCATGGAAAAACGAATATAGGCGTTTGCGAAACGCCAGAACCCGCATAAATACGGGATTCTTTTTGTCACAAAATAAAACGACTCCTCACTGGTTTGTGATAAAATTGAGATGTCGAGTAACAATCTAAAACCATTAACCTTAATAAAATTGTTCCGGTGCCTTCCATTTCTCATTTTCACGCTGCCACCGGAAGACCTCGTAAGTATCTTCTTTATCCAATGCTCAAGGCCCTGTTATTACAGCTTATTTTCTCGAATCCCATCCTGAGATCATTGTTGGAAAGAAATCGGATTTTTCGGACGAGGACAAGAGTCTTGCAGATTCCAAAGCGCTGGCCTCGACACTGAATTTTTGTTCACTCCTTATTCTCTTGATTATATCTCAAATCCTTGAGAATGGGGTGTCAACTTTTTTTATACCACATCAAACTTAATCACACGATATGCCTGTATAAATAAAGAACCACAATCTCATCCTGAACATCATCAAATTTCTCGCCACTTCTTATCCATGTTGTTTTCCATACGTACTACTCAATTATTTATACTTCATGTTACACTATTGTTCTATCTCTCAGTATGTATGTTACTTTAATAAATCCCATATTGTCTTTTCACCTTTTCTGCTTTTAGAAACTCTTTTGTATTCTTGCATGCTTCTTTCAAGCACCAGGACATCCGCAAAATATTTTTTCTTTTTTCAAAATCCTTATATTTTCCTTCATTACAAATAATAAGCATCTCAATCTCTGGAGCTGTAATCACATTTATAACATCAACCTTATTCTGATATATTTTACTTATTTTAAAATTTTCTCGTCGAGAATCTAATATCCTATATACTGTTATTTTTCCATGAAATTCTCTTCTTAGGTATCTATCTTCAAAATCTTTACCTTTTCTTAATTTCAGAATTTCTTCTTCAAGTAACTCGTTTCTTGAAAAAATTAATTTATTATGGTCTAATAGCATATCTAAAATGACTCTTTCAGCTCCGCCCTCACAGATACATGCTGTATATTTAATCATGCTATTCTTTAATCTCCTTTACAGTAACGGTAGAAAGAACTTTCTTTAATGCCAAATATGATTCATATACAGGTACAGTACCCTCTAAATACCCACTTTCATATGCTTCGCTTTTTTTAATATCATTTCTTTTTAAAATAAGAGAAAGATTTTCCGCATATATTCCGCCTCTATTTCGAACTATATAGATGCAATCATTCCTTTCAAATTCATCTAATAATTCAGAATAATGAGTAGAATAAACCAATGTAGCTCCTTTCCTATTCACTTTTGGATCCAAGAAAAATCGCACAAGTGTAGATACAATTTCTTCATTAAAATGATTTTCCAACTCGTCAACAATCAAATAACCACCCTCAGCAAAACAAAGCAATGCATTCATAAATATATTAATACCTTTTATTGTTCCTGATGAAAGATATTTTTCAATTTCACTTGGTCTATTTAATATAATTTCTTCTGATTCATAAAACTTCAATCTTATATCCGCCGATTTTTTTTCGGGCTTACATTTGAAATATTCTATGCTTGGATCCAGAAAAGTCAAAAGCTCTTTAGGAAATTTACCTAGAATATTCAGCATATTATGATTTGTCCACATAGACATATCTCTCAAAGGAAACATCGATTGTTTCTCTTTATTAACTGCAACCATAACACTTACATCTTCTAATAAAAATTGTTCTTTTTGATTTCTTTCAATCTTTAAATGTGAATCTTTAAAATCAAATAAACTCTTTTTTGTTTTAACTTTTTCAGCATTTTTTTCCCACAATTTTTCATCTACTATTACAAATTTCTCAGAATTATCAACGTTATTTACTTTTTTTGCAATAACTGTGCGAAGTTTATACACACACTTTTTATCATAAAAATAGCTTGTAATACTAACATTTTCTTCCTCCAATAAGTCATGCATAATTTCCTTAGATTTAACATTATTAATAGACTCATTGTTAAGCAAATTAATAACTAACGAAACAGCTTTTAAAATTGATGTCTTCCCAGATGCATTAATACCTATAAATGAAATTGCAGGATTAATGTAAACATTAGAAAATACATGGCATAATTTTTCTTTATCGTCCTCTGCAACTCTTTGCTTTGCTATAAATTCAATATCTATTTCCCCTTTAAAACGAGGCATATTTTTTATATTAATCCTTAATAACCTCACTTCCGCCTTCCTCCTATCAACAGTTATTTTGTTTTTACCTTTCATATTATTGCATATTTTTTCTATATATTCAATATTATTTACATATTTTTTGTTTTTATTATCATTTTAATCATTTTTTTATAAAATTACTAAGCTGTAGATACTTCCTTGAATCTCCACTTCCTTCCCGTCCCACACTACAACTTTCTCTACAAATGCATCCACCATATTCTGAACGAACTCCGTAATATCATACTATGCTTCATATTATCATTTCTTTTTAACTATTATATTGGTATACTATCCCTCACACACAACGCCCCATACCCCACCTGGGGATTCGGATACTCCGTAAATCCCGGCAACTGCCTCGCCCCCCTGATCAGATATGCCTTCACCTTCTCCCCATACAAATACGGATCATTCCCTTCCACAATCCCCCACTGCATCAAAAGCGCCGCGCCCCCTGTAACGAAAGGCGTCGCCATGGAGGTGCCGCTACGGGAAGCATACGTACCGCCGAAAGCCGCGGAAGTGATATCCACCCCCGGAGCTACAATATCCGGCTTTACCTGCCGGGTCTGCCTGGTAAAGCCACGGCCGGAAAACTCCGCAAATTGCTGATATCTGGCGTCATAAGCCCCTACGGAAATGGCTTTTGAGGCAGTGGAAGGAATTGTCAGCGTCGTATCGTCCACCGGATATAAAAACCCGGTGGAGCGATTTAGGGCGGCCTGGGAGGGCAGCCACATATCGTAATTTCCTTCCACGATTCTTCTTGGCGCCAGATAAAACTTCCAAACTCCGCTGTCAATATAATCCTGTCTCGGTATAAAATCCAAATAAATCTCCTGATAAACGCTGTAAGGACTTGGCTCCCCATAATATACAAGGATTTCCGTTTCTCCCAGAACAAATCTCTGAGGGCCGAGAATCTGAGAAAGAGGCCCTACCTGCCGCCCATTGGGGTGTTCTATTATAATATCAAACTCATCCACGTAAGATTTCCAAATCTGCAAATTGATACTGGTCTCAAAAGCGCCTACCGCCAGTTCTACCATCTCCTGCTGATTTTGTTGCAAGTTCCCTGACGTATGGCCCCTCCCGCTTCCCTCATTTCCGGTTCCGATGGCAATTACGCTTTTCCAGTAGCTGGAAATATCGTCAATAAACGTTTCCAGCAGAGAGGTTCCGCTATGTCCCCCGTACGTATTGCCAAAACTGATGTTGACCGCCACCGGCATTCTATATTCCAAAGCTTTTTTTATCACAAAATTCAACGCTTCCATCAGCTCTGTGGTTCTGGGAAAGGATTGTTCTTTAGGCGTCCCCAGCTTCACTACCAAAAGAGGACTCTCATACGCCACTCCACGGTAGCGCCCATTGGAGGCCCGCCCGTTTCCTGCTGCAATCCCGGCCACATGGGTGCCATGCCCCGACAAATCCCGGGAAGGTACCAGACGATAACGTTCTTCCTCTGTAGGCGCTTGAAGAGCCTGGTCAATCTCCTCCTTCGTAAAAACCCGATCTATGGTCTGGTCCCATAATTCCACAATGCGCGTACTTCCGTCCTCATTTCGAAAGTCCGGATGCGTATAATCAATACCAGAATCCAAAAGCGCTACAAGTACTCCCCTTCCGGTAAGGTGATACGTCGCCGTTTGCAGCGGCGTAATGCAGGAAGCCCTTTTCCCCTCATTCACTGCAAAATACAGCCGCTTGGGCTTTTCCACATACTCAATCTCCTCCGCCCTTGCAATCACCTCCATAAGGGACTGGGGGACGCGCAAGATTGCATATTCATTTATCATTTCCCGCACCTGAATGGAAGGATATTCCTCCTGAAGACGCGACAAACTCCCGGAATACTTTACAATCAGTTCCCAGGTATTTTCTGTTGGCTCATACCCTACGCCAAGCTGGATGGATTTTTCCCGTTCCCGCTCCGTGGCGTCTAGGGCCAGATTTAATAAATTCTCAAACTTTGGATTATCCATGCAATACCATCCTTTTCCCCTAAATCATATTTGAAACATTTTTCAAACACAATGCAGACGACACAATTTTTTCTGTCAATTTCAATCTTTCTATATTATAATAAGAATCATAAAGGGGGAATGTTCATGCAAAATGAGATTACAAGACCTATCAAACTATTAGATGAAAAAGGAAAAGTTACAGAACCGGGGTGGGCCAGACAACTATACTGGGATTATGACCGGAAAGATATCCGCGCTCCCAAGTGGCGGATCAAAGAATGGGACTATTACCTGGTTACAAACTCCTCCTACGGGGTTGCGTTCACCATTTCCGATTTGGGATATATCGGCATGGCCAGCGTTTCCTTCCTGCATTTTGAAGAAGGCTGGGAGCAGACCCAAACCGTGCTGGATATTATGCCTCTTGGGAGATACGGCCTTTCCTCTCACTCCGACAATGGAAATGCAGAATTTCAAAACAAAAAGCTTTTGCTGAAATATGAAACCAAGCCCGGTAAGCGCCAGATTTACTGTCACTTTAAAAATTTCTGTGAAAATAAAGATTTGAACGTGGAATTAACCCTTGACCAACCGCCCATGGATACCATGTGTATTGCCACCCCCTGGGCGAAAAGGCCCACTTGTTTTTACTATAATCAAAAAATCAACTGCCTTCCGGCTTCCGGCAAGGTTACTCTGGGAAGAGACACGTTTCATTTTAAACAGAATGTGGATTTCGGCGTACTGGATTGGGGACGCGGCGTCTGGACTTACGATAACACCTGGTATTGGGGAACCGGAAGCGGCCAAATTGACGGCGTTCCCTTTGGCCTAAACTTAGGATACGGATTCAGCGACCGCAGCTCTGCCACAGAAAATGTCATTTTTTATAACCATAAGATTCATAAGCTGGATCAAGTTATTTTTCAGATACCGCAAAAATCAGATGGAAGCTATGACTTTATGAAAGATTGGACCGTTACCTCCAACGACGGCCGTCTGACCGGAACCTTCCATCCGGTTTTAAACCGCCAGGCCAATATAAATGTGCTTGTCATTGCCACCATACAAAATCAAATATTTGGACGCTTCAATGGAACGGCCATATTAGACGACCATACTGCAATCCCTGTCAAAGATTTTTTCTGTGGCATAGAGGTTGTTCACAACCGGTATTAGCACAAGGTCAGAAGGAGGAGCGTCACTGGCCTCCTCCTTCTGACACAATCCCGTCCGCTCCAACCGACACCCCATAAGAAATCTGTTCTATATAATTCAATACCTCTGTTCCTTCCTGCCCGGTTAGCTGTCTGGTGAGAGCATCAGAAGCTGCAACAGGAATCAGCTTTAATTGACAGCCTCCCTCTTCCTGCAAAAAAACCTTTAGCACATAAGTCCCTTCCATTTGGGGATTAAATATAAAATTCCCCAAGCTGTACACGATAGGCTTTCCCTGATAGTACTCAATTCCCTGGGGAACATGAGGATGGGAGCCCACCACCAAATCCGCCCCTGCGTCGATATAAGCCTGGGCCAAGCCCCTCTGGTACTCTTCCGGATGCTCCTGTTTTTCCACGCCCCAATGCACATAGACCGCCAGAAAATCACAATTGGGACGAGCCTGCTTGATTGCTTCCGTAAGGGCTGCGCTGTCATAGGTGCACAGCATTCCAGGCTGCTGGTTTTCCACATTCCAAGATATCTCCGGAATTACCCGGGACGCCGCCAACAACCCCACGGTTTTTCCTTGGCACTCAAGGTAAACAGGCTGGGCGGCCCTATCCCTTGTCTCCCCTGCCCCTGCATAAGGAATTCCCGCTTCCTCCAAAGTCTCAAAGGTATCCGTTAAAGCTTCCTTCCCATAATCCAATGCATGATTGTTCGCCAAACTTACCGCATCCACTCCAAGCTCTGTCAAAATGCTGACAAAGGAAGGATGAATCCGAAAGGTGTATTCTTTCTCCTGAGCCGGAGTCCCCCTATTGGAAAAAGGAAATTCCTGATTGATAATAGAAGCATCCGCCTGCTGCAGCTCTTCCTGCAACTCTTTGGTTAAAATTCCATCCAATCCAAAGGACATGTAATTGTTCCGAACCATATTCCCCGGCATTACGTCGCCGGCAAATATCAAAACAGGCTCCCCCATTTTACCATTCTCTGTATCATTTGATTCCAAAGGCTCTTTTGTATCCTGGTCATCCTTCAAATTTCCATCATCCTGGGCGTCATCCTGAGCATCGTCCTCTGTGGAATCTTTTTTATCCTTCCATGCGCCTTCTCCCTTTGACGCTTCCTCTTTTTCTCCTAACTGTTCTCCCAGCGCTTCCTTTTTTTCTCCTAACTGTTCTCCCAGCGCTTCCTCTTTTTCCCCTAACTGTTCTCCCAGCGCTTCCTCTTTTTCCCCTAGCTGTGCTTCTGTTTCCATTGTCAGCGGCTGTTTGCTTTCATTCCATAGAAATAATCCCAAGGCCCCAGACAGAATGATTACCAATATGACACTGATGATAACCATTCCCTTCTCCAGTCTTCCCATATTAATTTCCCCCAGTGAATTTCTTTTTATTGTACCATTGATTTTTCCCCAAATCAATGGTACAATGAGAAAGCTTGCAGATATGCGCCTGTCCTATTACGATTCCTAAATGATTCCAGTCGGCGCATACGTATCTGAATGAAAAAGGGAGGTTACATACCGTGAATCCATGGCTGATTACGATGATTGTTATTTCCGTGATTTTAATTATTGGTATCGTAGTTCTATACATACTAGGCAAGAAATCACAGAAAAAGAAAGAAGAACAAGACGCGCAGATTGCTGCCAGCGCACAAACCATATCCATGCTGATTATTGATAAAAAGCGAATGCGCTTAAAGGACGCAGGGCTTCCCGCCGCCATTGTAGAACAAACCCCCAAACTTTTACGCCGGTCTAAAGTCCCGGTGGTCAAAGCGAAAGCCGGCCCAAGAATTGTTACCATGCTTTGCGACGCAGCGGTTTTTGATATAATCCCGGTTAAAAAAGAAGTAAAGGCCGTGGTCAGCGGCTTATATATCACTGGTGTAAAAGGAATACGAGGAAATCTGGACGCTCCTGTTCAAAAGAAGGGATTTATGGCAAAGCTGAAAGCCAAAGCCGCCCAAGCGGAAGCCGTCAAGAACAGTTCCAAAAAGAAAAAATAATTCAGCTTATGAGAAGCTGCCGTGCAATTTCATCTGAAAGCACTGATTTTTTCACCTTTTGACAACAGGTTTTCATTCTATGCTATACAAAAAGCAGCCGCAAATAACGGCTGCCTTTTTATTGTATTTCTATATTTCTTTCAACAATCTGTTTATTCATACTCCAGCATTTCTTCCATATGGTCATGCAGAGCGGCCAAATATTCCTTCATTTCTTCCCGAAGCTCCGGATTACGAAGGGCAAACTCAATATTCGCCTGAATAAACCCTGCCTTTGTCCCTACATCATAACGGTGCCCGGTAAAGTCATAGGCATACATGGCCTGTTCTTTCGCCAAACGCTTTAAGGCGTCCGTCAGCTGAATCTCCCCGCCTTTTCCTGCATCCTGGGTTTCCAGAAATTCAAAAATTTCCGGTGTAATAATATATCTGCCTAAAACAGCTACATTGGAAGGCGCCTCCTCAGGATCCGGCTTCTCTACCATATCATGCACCTTATAAACCCGGTCGTCCACCTGTTTTCCATCCACAATCCCGTACTTATTGACCACCTCATGGGCTACGGTCTGTACCCCTAAAATAGAGGTGCGATACTCATTGAAAACATCCATCATCTGACCCAGGCAAGGCTGTTTGGATACTACTACATCATCCCCCAGCAGTACGGCAAAGGGTTCGTTTCCGATAAAATGCTTGGCTGCCAAAATCGCGTGCCCCAGGCCTCTTGGCTCCTTCTGACGAATATAGTGGATGTTGGCCATTTCTGAAATGTCCTTTACCATCTCCAGCATCTCGTTTTTCCCACTGCGCTCCAGCTCCAGCTCCAGCTCAATCGAACGGTCAAAATGGTCTTCAATGGAACGCTTATTACGCCCTGTCACAATAATAATATCACGAATACCCGCCGCAACCGCTTCTTCAATGATATACTGAATCGTAGGCTTGTCCACAATGGGAAGCATCTCCTTGGGCTGTGCTTTTGTTGCAGGCAAAAATCTGGTTCCCAGGCCCGCAGCCGGTATAATTGCTTTTCTGACTCGCATCCTGTTCCTCCTTATGATAATTTGAAATCTTTTGCATTTTTTGCTTTTATATTCATGGTAATATTGCAATTAGCCAGGAATTCATAATTTACTTCCAAATCATAGTTCACCGTCACATGAATATTCTCCTCGGTCTCCGCTACATTTACCTGCTTCGCGTCAATACCGATTAACAGACTTCCGAAGGGGGTATAGTAATATGTTACATTTTTCTTGTTTTTCTCAAAAATCATGTGCACATTCGTAACGCCTTTTTTGGTAATATCCAGACAATCCTCTGCAATCTTGATTACATTTTTCGTAATACCGGAAAATCCCTCCATTACCTCGTCATACAAAACATAATGTTTATCATTCTTTTTATAATAATCACCGGGGGTGATGACTTCTACCGCCTCTCCGGCGCCGTCCTCCTGGGAGGCAAACTGAAGCCCGCTGACGCTCAGCAATACATCCTTTGTCATAAGCTACTCCTCTATGTGTATTAATTGCGCCTCTTCAATCTCACAAGGCAATATCGAATTCGCAAAATTTTTAAATTTCTCCGCCGCATCGCTGACATAAAACTGATATTGAGGCAGTTTCCTATTCCCGTCTCCGTCGTTTTCCAAGCATTGTTCCTGCAGTAACGCTTTTAGCCCCTGAGCCGTTTCATAAGCCGGATTTACCAGGTTTACATCCTCTCCTAAAATCCCCCGTAACGTTGACCGGAGCAAAGGATAATGGGTACACCCCATAATCAGAGTGTCAATATCCGACGCTTGAAAGGAGGCCAAATAGCGTTGAGCCACCTCCACGGTAATGGGGTCTTTCAGCCACCCCTCCTCCACCAGGGGGACAAACAAGGGACACGCCTTTCCGATCACTTCTGCATCTGGCTTATGCTCTTGTATCGTCTTGGTATAAATCTGGCTTCCTACGGTGCCTTCTGTTCCAATCACACCGATTCTGCCGTTTCTTGTGGTCTCAGCCGCCACCTTTGCTCCCGGCTTCACCACGCCAATAATAGGAACATCCAATTCTGGCCGAAGCTCTTCCAATGCAAAAGCGCTGGCCGTATTGCAGGCCACCACAATGGCCTTCACCCCTTTTCCCTGAAGAAAATGAATGATCTGGCGGGAATAACGAATAATCGTCTCCCGGGACTTACTTCCATAGGGCACCCTGGCCGTATCGCCAAAATATACCATTCGCTCCATGGGAAGCTGGCGCATAATCTCCCGGGCAACCGTAAGCCCCCCTACACCGGAATCAAATACCCCAACCGGCGCTTCTTTTCTATCTTCTAATGATTGACTCATAGTATGTACTCTCCAAAACATATCATATAGAGGTATTTTACCCTTTCTTCAAAAAATATGCAAGTCTATTCCCAAAGGGTTTTCAAAAAAGAGAGCCATCGAAACCGTATCTCATAATCCTTTGACTTCATCACAGCGTCATATTCCTCTCTGGTCAGCACCTCTCGCAAAGACTCCTCTGCTTCTTCATCCACTACTTCATAGACGCTCCCCCGAAAGCACATATTGGGATACATGACGCACCACCAGTTTTTTCCTTCTCCCTGGCCAATCACTACCTGGAGTGCCTCATATTCCCCTGCTGGAAATGTATAATCCCCATATGATTTTTCTGGAAAATCCACATAAGACAGCTGTGCTGACACACCATAGGAATACCCATTTGCCTTTATCACCTGACGCGCCCGCTCCTCGATCTTTTCCATATTTTGAAGGAGAATCCGCCGGCTTTCCTCCAAATCCGAAACATCCTCCAATTCTTCTTTCATAAATGCTCCCACTGCATCCCGTACCTTCAATTTCAATTCCTGGTCTGTCTGGCTGTCGCTGTTGGCCTTCACATGAAAACGGATAATTTTCTCGGAAAGATGTTCTGCCAGCCTTGCCTGTCTGTATTGTAAACTTCCAAACACCATAAGAACAATCAATAAAATGATTCCCATCCCTTGAAAACAATAGCTCCATATTTTTCTCATCATGCATTCCTCCTCTGCTGTGGAAAGTATTCCCACCAAAGGAGAATTTATTCATTCATCAAATTTATATCTGCCTGAAAGCTTATAGAAATACTATTTCGATAGTTTTCATAATCCTGATTATATTTTTTATACAACCGTCTGGAATGACTTCCCAAACAAATATAACTATTGGTAATATCTATTCCCGGATCTTTCATCAGCTTTTCCGCCGTTTGATTCATGGAAGCTGCCAACTGCCGATTCAGCCTTTTCTGCAGCTGACCCCTGGTATATTCTTTTCCGTCTCCGGATTTCTTAATCTGAGCGTCTCCCGTAAGCTTCACCGTTACAAGCGTCTGGTCTCCTTCTTCTTGAATTTTCATACTTCTATGAAGGCCCTCTAACTGCAGCACCTCGCCTCCCTCCAAACGATAGAGAAATTTATGCAGAAGATTCTGACATAAAAATGCTTTCATAGCTTCCTCCACGGAAACAATCCCTTGGAAAGAGAATGCGTCCATTGCTGCATATTCCCCTACAGAAGGAACGCCTCCATTATTTGTCAAAACAGGAATTAATAAAAGCTCATTTTGATTATGCCATTGATTCATTAATTCTCCAATGGTCATGACTTTATTTTCCTTAAAATCCTCCTGGGTCTCTACCATCTGTTCCAAATACTTTCCTACAGAACCCCCTGTATCCTCTGTCAGGGTCAAAATTTCCGCCGCACTGTCTTTTGCTGCAAACAGGCAGATATTCCTGGCCAAAACCTCTTCTCGTTCCAGCCACGCAAACAACTCCCGTAACGCCTTATGATCCTCTAAGAATTCCTGGCTAATGACAATGGCTTTTAAATGATTGTAATCCAATATTTTATTAGTATTGTTTTCATACGCCTTCTGGGCCTCGTAATAAGCCCCCGCTTCCACGGAAAAGCTTACTGGTTTTCCGGCAGGGTTCTTCCCCTCAGAAGCTTCTGTCAAATCCGGAAAATCAAAGGACAGCACGATATCGTCTTCATTTTTATCAATTCCTATGGCCAAAGGAAAGCCTCGATCCTCCAACTCATGTGTCCCGCATCCGCTACAGGCAGCGCAAAACATCAACACAAGCCCTGTAAGCAATCCTTTTACTTTCATACTTGTTTCCTCTCTTTTCTTATTGCCTGTTTTAGCGCTAACGCCGCCCATAACAGAACCGGTAAAAATACCAACACCGGAAGGGCAATATATTTTAAATACCAGGAATATACCAAATCCGCATTATGATACTGAAAAAACCACCGTGACAGGCCGTATACCAAAATTAATACGGCTAACAGTCCGTAATGCGTTCGTTTTTCCCGAAATAATTCCTTCAAAATATGACCGGAGTAAAAGACTCCCGTATTCATCAAGGCAAACAAGGAAAAAAACCAAATGGCCGTCATAAATGCGTCCAGCCTTGCAAAAAATCCCCCTGGCAATTTTACCATACTCATCAAAGTAATCACCGGCCGTTCCAGAGAGATTGTAGTCTTCACCTGAAAATTCCCAAGCAGTACCAGAAATATCAGCGCATTCAAGGCCGCCGTAATAGCAACGGCCCACCTTGCGCTTTTACACAGCTTTCCAGGAGACACGCAATAAGGCTTTAGAAAGAGAATAAAAAAAACAGGCAGGAAAAACACAAATACCCGGATGCTTCCCTGTCTCAGCCCTTCCCAGGAGGTGTAAAAAATAGGAGTCCAATAATTTGTATTCACTCCCTTTGAAGCTAAAACCATCATAAACAGCAAGGGAATAATCAAAAACCAAAACAAAATTTCATAAATTCTGGCGCGTCCCTCAATTCCACGTACTGTAGCCGCACCTGCCAGAACCAACACTAAAGCGCAAATCCATCCATAGGAGCCTCCCGGCAGCAGCCAGGCACGTACCAAGCTGGTAAGCTGATAAACCACAAAAGAAGACAAAAGTAAAAAGAAGAATAAATAAAAAATCATTAACAGGTCGCTGACAAAGCTGCCCAAAAGTTTTTTCAGGCAGCTATAGTAATCTCCTTCCATGCGGTTTAACACCTTTCCCAGGACCCAGATATACACCATGGCTAAGACTGTGGCAAACACAATACACACAATTCCGTCCGGCCCGGCAGACTCCGCCAAAAGTCCTGGCAGCAACAGGCTGCTTAATCCAAATAAATCCAATATTAATAGTCTTCTGATCTGACGTATGGAGATCTTTTGATTATTAGAAAACATCCTTTTTCTCCTTCTTGTCTTTGAATTTCAGCCGAACTCTGGCTCCCTCTCTGGTGTAAATGGGCCTGCGCTTCAGCCATCCTAAAGGCATCCGAAACAATGTATCTCTCTGGTCATCGTATTGATTCAAGTCTGGCCCTACAAAAGGCATCAAGTAAGGAATTCCAAAACTCTCCAGATGGGACAGATGCACCAGCACTGCTAACAGGCTTAACAGGAACCCGAAAAATCCTAACCATGCGCATAAAAAAATAAAACCAAACTTTAATATTCGGAATGCAGTAGCAAATTCCTCATTTGGAACAGCGAAAGAACATAATGCTGTCAATGCCACTACAATTACCACAATAGGACTTACAATATTGGCGTCTACAGCAGCCTGGCCAATAATCAGCCCGCCCACAATCCCAATGGTGTTCCCCATTGCTCCCGGCAGCCTGACCCCGGCCTCCCGAAGCAGTTCAAAAGCCAACTCCATAAGCAGTATTTCTACCACCGCCGGAAAGGGAACCCCCTGCCTTGCCGCCGCAAAAGACAACAGCAAATCCGTGGGAAGAATCTGGGTATGGAAATTCGTAACCGCCAGATACAGCCCTGGTAAGGTCATTGCCAGAAAGGATGCAATATAGCGCAGCATCCTGGTAAAAGAAGCGATTTCCCACCGGCTGTAATAGTCGTCGCTGGTCTGAATAAAGGAATTATATCCGGCCGGTAAAATCAATGCCACCGGCGAATTATCCGTCAGAAGCACAATTCTCCCTTCCAGAATGGCCATGGCCGCCCGATCTGGCCTTTGGGTCGTCTGAAACTGGGGGAACGGAGAAAGCCAGCTTCCTTCTGTCAACTGTTCAA
Organism: uncultured Lachnospiraceae bacterium; assembly: GCA_946549035.1. GTDB lineage: Bacteria > Bacillota > Clostridia > Lachnospirales > Lachnospiraceae > 14-2. The sequence continues at coordinate 53,900 of CAMNQH010000014.1, forward strand.
TGATGCCGCTGTCCCCCACTCCGTCAATCTCAAACTCTCCCAGACGCTTTTCAATTCTGCGAAGAAGATCCGGATAAATCAAATCCTCCATATACACCAAATCCACATTGGTATAGGAACGTCTTCCTGCAAAGGTTTCTTTCACCTTGACCTTAGGCGTCCTGAGACGCTTCCGAATCAAAGCCGTGTTTACCTTAATGGATTCCGCAAATCCTTCATTGGAACCCCGGATAACCTTTTCAGACTGCGTTTCCTTTACCCCCATATTGGGATAGCCCTTATCCTTGATTTTCAAGGCCTTGTCATACCCGTCAATCAAGAAAATGGCGTCTCCCGTCAGCATTCCTGTAGCTGCATCTTCCATGGTATCGTATTCCGTTACATCTGAAATTCCAAAGCTGTTCTCCCGGAGATATTGGAGAATTCTTTCCTCCGGCATCTCCCATAGCGTATTCAGTAACTTACCTAATACAGAATTTTCCAGCAGCATATTGCCCACGGCAACCTCTACGTAAGCAATAAAGCATTCTGTTTTTAATTGTTTTCCCAGCTTCATTCTGCGAGTCTTAATATCTGCGCAGTCTGCAAACAGGCGCTGGAAGGACTCTATATTAATTGATAGGCTGGTGGAAATAGGTGTGGCCATCTCTGTCTCCCTTCAAAAAAAGAAACTGTTCTTTTAAACAGTTTCTCACCAAATCCAAATCCTATTCCTGTTCCCGGATAATATTTTTTACAACCATCTCCTGATTCATAATATGTTCCCCAATGGCCTTTACCACCACTTCTTTGTTCTTATTTACTAATCCGTCATAGATCCTTTGATGCTCCGCGATCAACCCGGAATGGGCGGATTCGTCTTTCAAATACTCCACGCGGTAGCGATACATCTGCTCTCTTAGATTGTTCAGCATCGTCATAAGCTTCGGATTATCCGCCGCGCTATAAATCGTATCATGAAATTCCACATCCGCCTGGGCAATCAGCTTTACCTCTCCGCTTCTGGTAGATTCCTCGAATTGCTTTCGCGCCTCGTTCAACATCTCAAGCTGCTGCTGCGTCATTTTATCACAAGCCAGACTCACAGCCAATTCGTCCAGACATTTTCGAATCTGCAGCACATCCTCCATGTCCTTTTCCGTCATCTTTGCTACCATAGCCCCTTTTCTCGGCACTGTCACTGCAAGCCCTTCCAGCTCCAGCATACGAATCGCTTCCCGAATAGGCGTCCTGCTGACCCCCAGCCTGGAGGCAAGCTGTAGCTCCATCAAACGTTCTCCCGGCTTCAATTCCCCTTTTAAAATTGCCTCCCGCAAGGTATGAAACACCACATCCCTGAGAGGAAGGTATGCATTCATATTTAATTCCAGCTTATCTGTCATGGCTTCCTCCTGTTATGAAACATCTCTGCAAGATATACTTGTTTTGCTAACCCCTGCATTTTTATTGTCTTCATTGCCTCTCTGGCTCTTTTTGCATCTTCAAAAAGCCCAAACACTGTAGGCCCGCTGCCGCTCATCAAAGCATTTAAGGCCCCTTGCTCTTTCATAATCTCTTTTAACTGTAAAATCACAGGATAACGGGTACAAGTCACGCTTTCTAAAATATTTCCCATAGAACTGGATAATTTTTTCAAATCTCCGTCTTCGATAGCTGCTAACACCCCGTCCATATCCGGATGAATCGACGCTTCGTCCAGCTTCAAATTCTCATAGACTGCTTTTGTAGAGACGCTCACCGGAGGCTTTGCAATCAACACCCGGCACCGGGGCGCTTCCGGAAGCGGCGTAAGCTTTTCTCCAATCCCTTCCGCCAAGGCCGTCCCACGTAGCAAACAGTAAGGAACATCCGCTCCAATCCTTACGCCCCGCTCCATCAAAGCTTCCTTTGAAAGCTTTAATCCAAACATCCGGTTCATGCCGTACAAAACTGCTGCAGCGTCAGAACTGCCTCCCGCCATACCTGCCGCTACCGGGATACGCTTTTTCAAGTCAATCTGTACCCCTTCCTCTATCCCAAATTCATCTATTAAAATTTTTGCCGCCTGATACACCAAATTATTCTCATTTGCCGGAAGATAATACAGGTTTGTCCGAACCTGAATCCCCGGCTTGTGCACTTTGCGCAGAGTAATCCGGTCAAATAAACTGATGGTCTGCATTACCATCCGCACCTCATGGTAACCGTCCTCCCGGCGCCGCAGCACGTCCAATCCCAAGTTGATCTTTGCCATAGCTTTTAAATTTAATTCCATCCCTGTTCATCTCCTGTATTTTGTATACATTGTATGATTAATATAGAAAAAAGTCAATGTCTCATTTAAAGTTTTCCCAGATTTTGCCGATATATAAGGTAGAAACTATGTAGTCACGAATATGGAAGTTCGATTTTCACTATCCAAGGAGGGTACAATATGGACGTTAATAATGTAAGCAACAGTACTTACGCTTCCAAGACATCATATTCCTATCAGAAGCAGAACACTGCCGCTACCCAAAAAGACACTGACGTTAAGAAGAAAGAAGAAACCGGTGTTGTTTATGATAAGGGCAGCAAAGCAGATCGCAGCGCCATTATTGCAAAAATGAAAGCCGATACCGAGCAGCGTACCAACCAGATGCGCAGCATGGTTGAGAGCATGATGAAAAATCAGGGACAGCAAATCGGCAATGCCGACAGCATGTGGCGGTTTTTAGCAGGCGGTAACTTCACCGTTTCCGCAGCAGCAAAAGCACAAGCAGAAGCAGCGATCGCTGACGATGGTTACTGGGGTGTATCCCAGACCTCTGAGAGAATCCTTGACTTCGCAAAAGCGCTTACCGGAGGAGACGCCTCCAAGGCAGAAGAAATGCGAGCCGCATTTGAAAAAGGCTTCAAACAGGCCACCAAGTCTTGGGGAAAAGAGCTTCCCTCTATTTCTCAGCGTACTTACGACGCAGTAATGGAAGGCTTCGACAAATGGGTTGGAAAGACCGAGGAAGACTAATCATTTAAAAAGGAATGCCTACACTGGGATTTTTTCTCCAAAGTAATAAAAAACTGCCCTGCGAACAATTCAAACGCAGGGCAGTTTTTTTGATGTAAACCTACTGAAACGATAGAAAATATCAAAAAATGTCTCTCTATTTTTTTTGTTTACCAACAAATTTCACTTTAAAGGTATACCATAAAGCTCCAGTGATACATACGGAAGAATATGCGCCGCAAATAATTCCTGCCATCAAGGGCATTGCAAATTCTTTAATCGAAGTAACTCCAAGAATCCATAACACGAATACCATAATAAAGGTCGTCAAAGACGTATTAATGCTTCGTGACAAGGTCTGGGTAATACTCCGGTTGGCTACTTCCTTTAAGCTTTCCGGATTTTGATCCTTGACGCCTTTTAAATTCTCCCGGATTCGGTCAAAAATTACAATCGTGGCATTTACAGAGTATCCTACAATGGTCAGCATACATGCAATAAAAGTATTCCCCACCGTAATCCAGGAAAATACGTAAAACGCCAATACTACCAATACGTCATGTACCAAAGCCAGCACTGCGCTTCCGGCAAACCGGATATCCTTAAACCGGAACCAAATGTAAATCAACATACAGATGGTAGCGATTACTACGGCCCACACAGCGTCTGCTTTCATTTCAGAGCTTACGGTTGCGCTGATATTCTCATTGATAATCGCCCCTTCTTCCACGCCAAAGCTATCCAGCATAGCCTGATTAAAATTCTCACGCTCTTCTAAGGTCATGGTACGCGTCTTAATAACTACTTCATTGGTTCCGTCAATCTTTTGAGTCTGCACGTCGCCGCTTCCCACAATGCCTTCCACTACAGGCACAATCTGGTCATTAATTTCCTGAATGGAAAAATCCTGATTAAAGGTTACCGTAGTAGAGCTTCCCCCCATGAACTCCATACTGTAATTCATCACGGAGCCGCCGCTTCCTTTATGAATTCCCATGGCCACAAAGCCTGCTACAATGACCGCCAGAGAAATTGCAAAAAACACCATTCTTTTTCCCAGGAAATGGATCGTTGCCCGTTCCTTCTGCATCCCATAAAGCTTCTGGGCTTTCAAACCAATGGCAAAAAAGCACTTCATAATCCACCTGGTAATCACCAACGCGGTAAACATGGACAAAACAATACCAATCCCTAAGGTATACGCAAAACCTTTGACCGTTCCGGAACCTCTAAGGCCCAGCACCACAGCCGCAATCAAAGTGGTGATATTTCCATCCACAATGGCAGACATGGCTTTATGAAATCCGGACTGAATGGCAGACTGTACGCTTTTTCCTGCCGCAATCTCCTCTCGAATTCTGGCAAAAATAATGACGTTCGCATCCACCGCCATACCGATAGACAGCACGATACCAGCAATTCCCGGAAGGGTTAAGGTGATATCAAAAATCCATAATACGTATACCGTCAAAGCGCAGTACAAAATCAATGCAATACTGGCAGCCAGTCCCGGTACACGGTACATCACAATCATAAACAGCATAATCAGCACTAAGCCGATGGCCGCTGCAAATAAACTAGTGGATAAGGCCTCTTCTCCAAGCTGCGCTCCCAATACCTTAGAATGCAGTTCCTTCAGTTCCAGAGACAAGGAGCCTACTCGTACAAAAGTCGCCAGCTCATTGGCTTCCTCATAAGACCCCATTCCTTCAATAATACATTGCCCGTCTGTAATGGGCGTATTCACCGTAGGAACGCTGATCAATTCTCCATCATAGTAAATAGCAATGCTGTCCCCGGCGGAGGCAGCCTCCGTGGTAGCATCTGCAAATATCTGCACCGCCTCTTGAGTAAACCGTAACTCTACCACAGGCTCCTGGCCTGTAGATACAGAAGAAGTGCTTTGATAAGCAGGTTCCGCCGACTCTACATCGGTTCCACTTAAAATGGCAGAACCATTTTCAATGAGAGTTTCCAAATCATAATTCAGTTCATAGACGCCCAGCTCTCCATTATAAGTATAATTCTCATTTCCGTCCTTATCATGATTCGTGATAAAATATAAAGATCCAGGACTTCCCAGCTCCTCCAAAATAGCGTTGGCGTCTGTAACACCGGGAATCTCTATATTAATCCGCCGATCCCCCTCCTGGTACACCTGAGCCTCTGTACTATAGGACTCCACACGCTTTTGAAGCTTGTACACGGTATCTGTCATATCTTCTGCGCTGGGATTTTCTTCCACCGTCTCATAAGTAATGCTAACCCCGCCCTTTAAGTCCAGGCCCAGCTTAATATTCCGGCTCTCACCTACGCCTACGGTAGAGATAATCGTACCTGCATACCAGGAAGCTCCTGCCAGAATTACCAGAATCAGCAGCAACACGCCCCAGCCCTGGCCTTTTTTCATTGTTTTCATGCTCTTCCTCCTTATTCAGCCAACGCAGCCTTTATCATAATCGCACATTCAATCCGCTTCTTCTGCAGTTGGCATCCAATATCATACGCATCATTGATGCTTCCATGGAAATGATACGAATTGGCTGCGCAGCCTCCGCTGCAATAAAATTTTGCAAAACAATCCCGGCACTTTTCTTTGGCATATACGTTACATCCCTGAAACTCCTGACGAATATCCGTATTTTTTACGCCTTCGTATACATTTCCCATATAAAACTTTTCGTCTCCCACGAACTGGTGGCAGGGATACAAATCCCCCCATGGGGTTACGGCCAAATATTCGGTTCCGGATCCACAGCCGCTCAACCGTTTTGCCACGCAGGGCCCGCCCTCAAGATCAATCATAAAATGAAAGAAATGAAAACCCTCGCCTCTTTTTTCTCTTGCGATCATTTCCTTGGCAAGAGCGTCGTATTCCTCAAAAAGCTTTGGCAAATCTTCCTCCCTAAGGGCATACTCCTCTGTCTCCTGAGCTACCACAGGCTCCACGGAAATTTGCTGAAATCCCAAATCCGCCAGATGCAGCACATCCTTGGAAAAATCCAGATTATGACGGGTAAAGGTTCCCCGGACATAATACTTGTCCTGATTCCGGCTCTTGGCAAATTGCTGGAATTTAGGCACAATCAAGCTGTAGCTTCCGGCTCCTTTGGGGAAGGGGCGCATAAAATCATGCACCTGCTCTCTGCCATCAATACTCAAAACCACATTCGCCATCTCCCGATTGGCAAATTCCATTATATCATCATCCAGCAAAACGCCGTTGGTAGTCAAGGTAAAACGGAAATTCTTATCATGAAGCTTCTCCTGTGCTCTTCCATAGGCTACCAAATCCTTTACCACCTGGAAATTCATCAAAGGCTCGCCTCCGAAAAAATCCACCTCCAGGTTTCTCCGGTTTCCGGAATTGGCAATCAAAAAATCCAACGCAGCTTTTCCTACCTCATAAGACATCAGCTCACGCCGACCATGATATTCCCCTTCTTCTGCAAAACAGTAGCGGCAAGCCAAATTACAATCGTGGGCAATATGAAGACACAATGCCTTCACCACTGTCTGGCGGTTTTTAAAGGCATGAATATAATCTTCATATTCATCCTTGGAAAACAACTGGCCGCTCTCAAAAAGCTCCGCCACTTCCTGATACGCCTCTTCAATTTCCTCTTTGTCATAAGCTCCCGAAAGCTTCCTGATAATCTCTTCCCGGGAATTTTCCTGATATAATGGAATCAAATCATATGTTACATCGTCCACCACATGCACGGACCCGCTATTTACATCCAATACTATATTGTAACCATTATTTTTAAATTGATGAACCACTTGATTTTTGTTCCTCTCTTTCTGGTTCTGGGTTCCATTTCTATAACGCACAAATGACCGCCCGCGTCCGAATTGTGCAGGCGCTCCTCTTTGCAGGGCGTTTGATCCCTCGCAAAAAGCGATGCCTGAACATTTCGGCGCGAACGGTCCATCTGCATTACTGTTCCCACACTGCCGATCCCCGCCATAGGAGTATCCGGCTCACCGCATACCTGCAGCAATTCATCTGCCGGCCACGGTTTTCTCCTTATGTAACCGCCGCTTATTTGTGTTCGCAGCTCTGGTTTCCAACGGTACAGGAGGTCTTACATGCGGACTGGCAAGAGGTCTGGCACTCACCGCAGCCGCCTTTCTTCACTGTGTTCTGAAGCTTCTTTGTATTCAATGTCTTTATGTGTTTCATAATCCTCTTCCTTTCTGTCATCCATACTATCGGGTATTATAGCATATATCATCGGGAACGGTAAAGTATTTTCGCGTTTTTTCAATTTAATTTTTTTGTTGCTTTTTTTAAATTTTATGATATACTATTCGTATGGGGCATTAGCGCAGTTGGGAGCGCGCCACACTGGCAGTGTGGAGGCCACGGGTTCAAGTCCCGTATGCTCCAGTTTTAAAAGTCTTGAAGATTCAAGACTTTTTTATTTTATTTTAAAGCAAAAAAGAAGAAAAAGATGTGCAAAGAATTGAAATGGAAACGCATTGGTGATTATTATGACGTTTATACAAAAGATACTTGATACACTCAATATGGATAATTGAGGGAAAAGCGAATCGGAAGACGACGAGAGGAACGAACCAGAAATTATTAATTACCATTCCCAAATTCAAACAGAATTTTATAACGACAGATTCTATGCAGATTACAGACCTGTCATGCAAAAGAAAATAGCATTTACTGGAAACAATTTTTCCGAACCAGCGGTAGAAGTGTGTGCCACCTTAATTATAAGTGGAAGTGTAAAAAGGGGAGAAAAAATAAAACCGAATGATTATTACTCTTATTTTGAAAGGCTTTATGGAGTAGTTGATATGTGAAATTTGCATATATGGCTTTACTAAAATGGTTATTTTAAGAAATACAACTCCAAAAGAGGCATTAAATCTATATAAGTCCCGTATTGTCTGTTTGGAAAATATGATATGTTAGATGTTGTACTTAATTTATATGATGGAAGATTTGACGCTGAATTTTACACTAATTACATAAAAATAAATTATGGAAATTATATAAAACAATTCATATGATGATTAAACCGCTACGGCGTTTTAATAAAAAAGGAAAGAGAGGATTATATAATGATTATTTCAACAGGAAATATCAGGCAAAATTATTCAATTATTGATGTTGTTTTTGCAATAGATTCGCACAAAGAGGGGATTCTACGTGGAACTGACCCTAACAAAGCATTTGAGGGAGTGAAAAGTCAACTAGCGAAAAAATGCAACTCTTTAGATGAGACGCTGTGATTAACTGCCAGTTCAAATACTGAGTTGCCGTTGGAAATGGAATTGTAAGCAAAAAACAAGTAATTGAAATATTTGCTTACGGAACGGTCGTTAAATTTCTGTAATGCAAAACCGATTGGAACTTCAATATTGTCCGGCCCAAGAACAAGCTGAATGAAATGATCGGAGATATTGGTTAAGCCACTATGGCATTTTAATAAAAATCTAATGAAAAGGGGAAAATTATGAAAAACAGATTATGGAAACTATCTGTCGCTGTTGTTGCTGTCATAATGTCTGCAACAGCATGTACGAAAGGGTATGGAAGCCAGAAAACGGAAAGTCAAAATTACGAAGAGACAAACACATATACAGAAGAGGATAATACAGAAGCTTCTTTACAGAACCAGGAAATGCAAACAAGCGAAAAAGAATACATATCTGATGAAGATATAGATATTGCATATTCAAATCCAGATTTGTACTCTGGAAAATATATCAGAATTAGCGGAAAGGTATTTGGAGAGCCGGAGTTTGAAGAAGAAGATGTATATTTCCAAATGTATGGAGACCCGGTAAATTTGAAAAAAAACACCATAGTAAAGGCTAAAAAACCTAATTTCGATATAAGAGAAGGGACATATGTATATATAGAGGGAGAAATGGCGGGCGCGCAAGAATACCAGAATGCATTCGGAGGGACGCTTTCTGCAATGGTTATAAATGCAGAAAGCATATCAGAAAGCAGTTATGTTGAAATAATGTCTCCAACCCTAAAAGAATTTCAAGTCGATTCCACAATAGAGCAATACGGATATTCGATAACATTGGAAAAAGTAGAATGTTCAGAAACAGAAACGAGATTATACTTAAAGGTATCCAATAATGGATCTGAAAAATTTAGCGTATACTCATTTGATTCGAATATTATTCAAGGTAACACACAATACGAAGAACAACAAAACTATGAGGCTGATTATCCAGAAGTACAGACGGATTTATTGGTGGGGGCTGAAACATACGGAATAATCACATTCCCACCAATTGATTTCAATTCTGAATTTCAAGTCTATATAGAAGGGGCAAGTAAAAATTGGGAAGAAAATTTTAAACCATTTATATACAACATAGCTGCAGAAGGATCAGAAGGTTTCACAGATTCCGGGGAGGATTCGGGAGGGAACCAGGATATAGCGTCTGCGAATCTCAACACTGTTACATACTACATGGAGCAGGAAGATAGTGGATTACGGTTGTCGGATACCATGACCTTGACGGCCAACGGGGACAGAGTTGAAAGAATATTTGAGGTTATTGAGGTTGATATTTCCTCTTTTGAAGATGATACGAAGGGGCAACTCCAATCCGTATACGACGAAATGGTTGGGCAATATAATTCCGTTGAAGGAGTGGAATGTACCGGTGAAGCTTCCGATACCTCCTATACCATGAAAATCAATATTGACGCCACGGGAAATGCAGTAAGAGAATTGTCAGACATGGGGCTTCTTGAAGTGTCCGGAGACGCAAACGGGATTTCCCTAGAAGCGACGAGGGAATCGCTGGAATCTGGGGGATATATAAAGGTAGAACAGTAGATTTCTTGATGAAAATGACAAGATGATCGTGATTGAAGTCAAAATCATTTACAGTATCTTGCGGCAGGAACAGCAGCCCCGCAGGGCGCAGGATATGGAGCGATAACAGATAGGGCGGCGGGGATAGTCAATGCCTATTACCGCCGCCCTATTTTAGTTTTTTATC